>JAHIYS010000117.1 GCA_018814965.1 Gammaproteobacteria bacterium | reverse complement strand
CCTAAAAATCCTGAAGGTCTTGAAGTGTTACGTCACTCAGGCGCACATTTATTGGCCCAGGCTGTCACCGAGTTATTTCCAGGGGTGCAAGTTACAGTTGGTCCTTCAATAGATGATGGGTTTTATCACGATTTTTACTATCCCGAAAGCTTTACCGATGATGATTTGATAAAAATAGAAGCTAAGATGCATGAATTAGCTAAGGCTAATTATCCCATTACTCGCAGTGTAAAAAACCGTAATGAGGCTATTAAATTTTATTCGGATCGTGGCGAAAAATATAAAGTAATGATGGTCGAAGATGTTCCTGATGATATTATTTCATTCTATACGCAAGGGGATTTCATCAACGCTTGTCTTGGCCCTCATGTACCAAGCACTGGCTATCTAAAGGCTTTTAAATTAACCAAACTTTCTGGCGCATACTGGAAAGGTGACTCCAAGAATGAGATGTTACAGCGTATTTACGGCACGATTTGGCCAACCGAGAAAGAATTAAAAGAATATCTGGATAGATTAGAAAAAGCTAAGCTATGTGATCACCGTCTTGTAGGTAAAAAAATGGACCTTTTTCATCTTCAGGAGGAAGCTCCTGGGATGGTTTTTTGGCACCCCAAAGGGTGGACCATTTATTCTGAAATTAAGCGTTATTTGGTATCTAAATTGGCTAAATTTGGTTATTTGGAGATTAATACCCCCATATTGATTGATAGTAGCTTATGGGAAAAGTCAGGTCATTGGGCTCAATATAAAGATGTCATGTTCATTACTGAATCAGAAAACCGTATTTATGCAGTCAAACCTATGAGTTGTCCTGGACACATACAGATATTTAAACAAGGGATTAAAAGTTATCGTGATTTGCCGATAAGGTATGTTGAGTTTGGTTACTGCCATAGAAATGAGATATCTGGGTCTTTGCATGGGATTATGAGAGTTAGAGGTTTTACCCAAGATGATGGTCATATTTATTGTACTGAAGAGCAAATAGCTGCTGAATCTTTAGCTTTTGTTGATCAGGTTATAGGTGTGCTGGCTGATTTTGGTTTTAAAGAGATCGTTGTTAAGCTAGCAACGCGCCCAGGGCCCGAGAAACGTATTGGTAGTGACGAAACTTGGGATAAAGCAGAAAAAGTTCTGGCTGAGGTTTTAGATAAAACTAATATGAAGTGGGAGCTTGCTCCTGGTGATGGGGCATTCTATGGTCCAAAAATTGAATTTTCACTGCGTGATGGTTTAGGAAGAATTTGGCAGTGTGGCACTTTGCAGGTTGATTTTTCTACTGCAGAGCGTTTAGGAGCTTACTATATTAACGAAAATGGGGAGAAAAAGGCCCCTGTGGTAATGCATAGAGCTATGCTGGGATCTATTGAGAGATTTATTGGTGTTTTGCTTGAGGAAACTGGCGGTGATCTACCTTTATGGCTTGCGCCAACCCAGGCAGTGGTGGTTAATATTACAGATGATCAGATAGAATATGCGAAAAAAGTTACCAACGAGTTACAAAATCACGGTTATCGTGTGATTGATGATTTAAGAAATGAGAAGGTAGGATTTAAGATTCGTGAGCATTCAATTGCTAAAGTGCCATTTATATTAATAGCTGGTAATAAAGAAATAGAGACAAATACGATTTCTGTGCGTACTGGTGATGGTAAAGATTTGGGACAAATGTCTGTTGAAAAGCTAATTACTGATCTCATGAAGGTAGATTTAGCTAAAAAATGAAATAAAATAAGGCTCTAAGATCAAATGTCAGTTGAAAAGTTTGTAACTGATGTTATGATGTTGAGTTTTTAGCGCTAAACTGAAACAAAATATTGCCAGTTTGCTAGTAAAATCGCTAAACTGTGGTGAAATTTAGTGGGTTAAGTTAAGTGTGCATGCTTTAATAAAGGAGGAATTATTAATACATATAACAATAGGTCTCGTGGTCCTAATAGTTCAACTAAGAGGGCTAAAGTAAATCATCAGATAAGTGCGCGTGAAGTACGTTTAATTGATGCCGAAGGGCAACAGGTTGGCATTGTAGGGATCCAAGAGGCTTTGAATCAGGCTGAAGCTGCTACCTTGGATTTGGTAGAGATAGCGCCTCAATTGACACCACCAGTTTGTCGGATTATGGATTTTGGGAAGTATGTATTTGAGCAACGTAAGCGTCTGAAACAGAAGTCGAAGAGAGTACAGGTAAAAGAATTAAAAATGCGTCCGGTAACTGATGTTGGAGATTACCTCGTAAAAATCAAGAAAGCGATTGCATTTTTAGAGGAAGGAGATAAAGTTAAGCTTGTAGTTAGATTTCGTGGGCGTGAATTGTCTTATCAGCAACAAGGTGTTGATATTTTACGAAGAGCGGAGAATGATTTAAAAGATTGTGGTACAGTGGAGCAATCACCTAAGATGGAAGGCAAGCAGATGGTGATGCTTATAGTGCCAGGTAAAAAATAAAAATAACTAGAAGGGGTTTTGATTATGCCTAAATTGAAGACAAACAAGAGCGCAGCGAAACGGTTTAAAAAAACTGCTACTGGCTATAAGCACCGCAGCTCATTTCGTAATCATATTTTAACTAAAAAAAATAGTAAAAGAAAAGCACGCTTAGCTTCTAAGAATACTGTTAGCAAAAGTGATTTTAAAGCTGTTAAAAGGATGCTTGCTGATTAAGTAAAGATATAATCCCTGTTTGTATTGGGGATAGGGTCATTTTTAAGTTGGGCGGATCTTAAGCTCATTTTATGTAAGTGTTGTACCAAGGCAGTGAGTTATAGCTCTTTGTTTTGGATAAGCCAGGAGATTTATTTCCTAGGCGTAGTTAAGTAGTTAAATTTGGAGACGATATGCCAAGAGTAAAACGTGGGGTTACAGCTAGAGCCCGTCATAAAAAAGTTCTGAAAAAGGCCAAAGGGTACTATGGTGCTAGAAGCAGGGTGTTTAGAACTGCTAAGCAGGCTGTAATTAAAGCAGGTCAATATGCTTACCAAGGGCGTAAACAACGTAAACGTGAGTTTCGTGCATTGTGGATTATCCGTATTAATGCTGCTGTATGCTTGTATGGTTTATCATATAGCAAATTTATAGCTGGTTTAAAGCGAACTGAGATTGAGATTGATCGTAAGATTCTTGCTGATATGGCTGTTAATGACAAAGTAGCTTTTGCCGCGATTGTTGATAAAGTTAAGCAAGCCTAAAAGTTATACAGAGGTCCCGATGCAAGTCGGGATCTAGTAAATAGAGTTATCCTGGTAAGATCTGGGATTTGAAGTAATGTAGTATTCCCAACAAAAGCCGAGGTTAAGGATAAAGTAAAATCATTACGGAACAATTTCATTTTGTTGCAATGACAATTTAATAGATACCATTTAGTATGAAATCATCCCTCGATAATGCTGATCAAATTCTTAAAGAGGCTGCAAATGCAGTCAATACTGCTCCTGATATTCATGCGATTGATATAATTAAAAGCACTTATTTAGGTAAAAAAGGGAAGTTAACCGATATTTTACGTAAGTTAGGTGGTTTATCTGAGGAAGAACGTCCAAAGGTTGGTCAGGAAATTAACCTGATAAAAGAAAAAATAGTTAATATTATTAATGAACGTAGTCAAATTTTAAAATTAGCTGAGATTGAGGCAAATCTACAACAGGAATCAATCGATGTTACATTGCCTTCTCGTGGGCAAGCATTTGGATCTAATCATCCAATTACTAAAGTGCAGCGGATGTTAGAGGATTTTTTTATCAAGATGGGTTTTACAGTTGTCGAAGGCCCAGAAGTAGAAACAGAGTTTTATAATTTTACCGCTTTAAATATCCCGGAACATCATCCAGCTCGAACAGCGCACGATACGTTTTATTTTCATGATGATACAATTTTACGCACTCAAACATCTTCGCTTCAAATTAGAAGCATGGAAAAGATGAAGCCACCACTACGCATAATTTGTCCTGGAAAAGCATTTCGTCGTGATAACGATGCAACCCATGCCCCGATGTTCCATCAACTAGAGATGCTTATGGTTGATGAGAGTGTGAATTTTGCAAATTTGAAGTGGTTAATAAGTAAATTTATAGAATCTTTTTTCAAAGAAAAAATAGAGTATCGTTTTCGGCCATCATATTTCCCATTTACCGAGCCTAGTGCTGAAGTGGATGTTAAATGGAAGGTTGGCGATTCTTGGCGCTGGTTGGAGCTTGGTGGTTGTGGGGTCGTTCATCCCCATGTGTTAGAAACAGTGGGAATAGATCCTAAGCGTTTTCGCGGTCTTGCTTTTGGTTTTGGCATCGATCGTTTAGCTATGATTTATTATGGGATCGATGATATAAGATTATTGTTTGAAAATGACCTGGAATTTTTAGAGCAGTTTTAATTGATAAATATATGAATACGATAGATGCTTTTTACAAATACGAAAATATTATTAAGTCTCTAGATGAAAATGG
This sequence comes from Gammaproteobacteria bacterium, assembly GCA_018814965.1. GTDB lineage: Bacteria > Pseudomonadota > Gammaproteobacteria > UBA9339 > UBA9339 > UBA9339. Next base: position 7,743 of record JAHIYS010000117.1, on the reverse strand, counting down.
GGCTTTTTTAACGGTAAAGAGTCGCGAAGGTAAACTAAACTCGATGACAATCGGTTGGGCTCTTTTGGGGATTATGTGGAGAAAGCCTATCCTTATGGTTGCTGTTCGACCAAGTAGATATACTTTTGAATTGATAGAAAATGCAGATGATTTTACCGTAACATTTCCATATTCTGATGTTAGTAAGCAATTGACTTTTTTTGGTACTCATTCAGGGCGTAGTATGGATAAATTTAAAGAAAGTGGTTTGACCACCCTTGCTTCTAAAAATGTAAAATCACCGATTATTGATATAAAAGATTCACGTAGTTATGAGTGCAAAATAGTTCAAAAGACCGCTATGGACAAAGATAGATTAGATCTACAATATAATCAGATGGTATATCAAGATAATATATATCATACCTACTTTTTTGGTGAAGTTGTTGCATGCTATGAAATGTAGGGTTACTTGTCATTGTTATGATTATCGAGGCAATGACTAAACAATAGGTAAATATGAAATTTAACAAACTTTGGCTCAAAGAAATTATAGATATTGATATAGATACAGTAAAACTAGCTGAACAGTTAACCATGGCTGGTTTAGAGGTAGATAGTATCGAGCCTGTAGCGCCCAATTTTTATGGGGTAGTGGTTGGAGAAGTTTTAGAAGTAACTCCTCATCCTAATGCGGATAAACTTACAGTTTGTAAAGTAAACATAGGGGCAACAGAGAATCTTGATATAGTTTGTGGCGCACTTAATGTTAGAGAAAAAATTAAAGTACCTGTGGCTGTCGTTGGGGCGGAACTTCCAAATGATTTTAAAATAAAAAAGGCAAAATTACGCGGGGTTGATTCTTTTGGAATGTTATGTTCAGCAGTTGAGTTAGGTTTGGCTGAGAATTCAGATGGGTTACTTGAATTGCCAAGCGATGCTCTGGTAGGAGTTGATATTCGTAAATATTTAAAGCTTGATGATGAACTGGTTGAAATTGAGCTTACCGCGAATAGGGGTGATTGTTTGAGTATCCTTGGTATTGCAAGAGAGGTTGCAGCTATAAATCATATTCACCTTGCTCCAATAAAATCACAAAGTTTTCAGGTAAATAATTCTGATGTTTTTCCAATTACTATAACTGCTGATGATGGGTGTCCTCATTATTGTGGACGGATAATTCGAGGAGTTAACAATAATTTAGATACTCCGATATGGATCAAAGAAAAACTACGCCGTTTAGGGGAGAGCTCAATTAGTTTTGTCGTAGATATAACTAATTACGTTATGCTTGAGTTGGGGCAGCCTTTGCATGCTTTTGATCTAAGTAAACTTGATGGCGGCATAGATGTTAGATATGCTAGAAAAGGTGAAAAATTAGAGTTGTTAGATGGAACAAATATAGAGTTGGATGACGCTTCTTTAGTAATCGCCGATAAAAATAAGCCAGTTGCTTTGGCCGGGGTTATGGGTGGTAATAATTCTGGAATGGATAAAGAAACTCAAGATATCTTTCTAGAGAGTGCATTTTTTGTTCCTAAAAAAGTAACTATTCAGTCGCGTAGATTTAATATTCATACCGATTCTTCATACAGATATGAACGTGGTGTAGATTATAATCTGCAATTAAAGGCTTTAGAGTATGCAACAGCTTTAATTATCGAGATTGCTGGTGGTGAGGCAGGGGCAGTATCAGAAATTGTTTCTAAAGAGCATTTCCCTGAATCTATAGAGATATTATTGCTCCGAGATAGCATAAAGAAGATTTTAGGGATTTCTATTGAAGATAAAGATACGAATGATATTTTATTAAGTCTAGGGCTAAAACCCGAAACAGTTGCTGATGGTTGGATGGTAAAAGTACCAAGCTGGAGATTTGATCTTAAAATTGAAGAGGATCTGGTAGAAGAGGTTGCTAGGATTTATGGGTATCATCGTATACCTGAGCAAAAAATTGTAGCTGAATTAGGGGTTGACGGTAGTGCTATCGCTAGGATAGATAGACGGCGCTTATACGCTCTAATGGAGGATTTGGGATATAATGAAGCTATAACCTATAGCTTTATCGATGAAAAAACTCAGGCATTATTTGGTAACGGTGATTTGCCTCTGCCTTTAGTCAATCCTATATCTTCTGAATTATCGGTTATGCGTACCACATTATGGCCTGGTCTGATTAAGGTATTGCAATATAACCTAAAACGACAAAAGCAAAGAGCCCGTTTATTTGAAATAGGATTACGTTTTTTGCAAAAAGACGGGGTTGTAGAGCAGAATTCTGTTATTGCAGGAGTTTTATGTGGTGATCTTTATCCCCAACAATGGGGGATGAGGCAGAAAGAGCCAGCTGATTTTTTTGATTTAAAAAATGATGTTGAGGCTATTTTAAAGCTGTATTCTTATGATAATGTTGAGTTTGTGCCAAAATCTCATCAAGCTTTGCATCCGAAGCGTTCAGCCCAGATAAAAGTTCAAGGAAAACCAATCGGTTTTATTGGTGAATTGCATCCATTACTTAGACAGCAGCTTAATTTAAATGAAAAAACATCACTTTTTGAGATTGATTTAAGTTTCTTAATCAATGAGTTAAAGAGATATGCTGGTGCTCCTTCGAGGTTCCCTAAGGTGCAAAGGGATATAGCTATAGCGATAAGTAAAGAGATCCCTTGGTCACAAATTAAACAAAAAATAGTAGACATTTCAGGAGAATTGCTACAGAATGTTTATCTGTTTGATGTTTATTGTAATGAAAACATTGGGTTGGATAAACATAGTATGGCAATTCGTTTAGTTTTTCAAAGTTCTCACCGTACTTTAGTTGATACTGAGGTTGAATCGTTGGTGGGTCAAATCATTTCGGTTTTGCAAAAAACTTTCAATGCAAGCTTGCGAGGATAAGTTTATGGCTTTAACAAAGGCTGAATTGGCTGAAAATTTATTTCAAGTTTTAGGAATAAATAAACGGGAAGCTAAAGAGTTAGTAGAAATATTTTTTGAAGAAATTCGTACTTTACTTGAACAGGGGCATCAAATTCGTTTGTCCGGGTTCGGTAATTTTAATTTACGCGATAAGAGGGAGCGTCCTGGCAGAAATCCTAAGACGGGTAAAGACGTTCCTATTGCTGCTAGAAGAGTTGTTACTTTTCGTGCAGGTCAGAAATTAAAAGCTAGAGTTGAAAAGTATGCAGGAACAACAACAGCTGGTGCTGACTCCACCCAGGCAACAGGGTTTGGATCGTAGCAGTAAAAAAAATCTACAAGATTTTCCACAGATCCCAGATAAATTATATTTTACTATTGGCGAGGCTAGTAGTCTTTGTTTAGTTAAGCCACATGTTTTGCGTTATTGGGAACAGGAATTTCCACAGCTTAGCCCATCAAAAAGGCGGGGTAAACGTCGCTATTACCAGCGTGATGAAATCATTTTAATTCGCCGCATAAAAAACTTACTCTATGAGCAGGGATTTACTATCGATGGAGCCAGGTCAAAATTGCGTGATAATAGCGCAAAAAAATCTGAAGAGTTTGTCGATTCCTCTAAATTACTTAAAAATACTATATCTCAGTTGACTAATATATTAAATGAATTAGAAAGAGGTTAGTATTTTCGTTATTCTATTTTTAGAATGAGTTCTCCATTTTTCATGTTTGATTATATTCCCAGGTCTTGTATACTTTATTTTAATTAATGCTAACTTTCGGGGCGTAGCGCAGCCTGGTAGCGTACTTGCATGGGGTGCAAGTGGTCGTCGGTTCAAATCCGACCGTCCCGATTCTATAGAGATATATTTTATTATGCCATACATGATGCTTATAGGTTTTTGGGTCTTAAATCTTTCATTATCGCCAGCAGTTTTTGCAGTTTGTCCTATATGCACTTTTACTGTGGGCGCTGGTATAGGCTTAAGTCAGTATTTTGGTATCGATGATGCTATTACTGGACTTTGGGTTGGAGGCTGTATTGTTTCTTTTATTATTCTGACCAAAAATTGGATGGAAAAAAAGAATATTAGGTTTTATGGTTATAGAACTATTGTTGTTATTGGTTACTATGGGTCGATATTGATTCCACTTTATTTAAGCGGGTTTGTTGGACATGAATTAAATCAGCTTTGGGGTTTTGATAAGATTCTATTGGGTATATTTGTAGGTAGTTTAGCATTTTGGATAGGAGCTTTGAGTTATGAGCAATTAAAAAAGAATAATAATAATCATGCATATTTTCCTTTTCAAAAGGTCATAATGCCAATATTTCCGCTAGTCATATTGAGCATGGTTTTTTATATTTTAACGAAATAATATATTCGAGGGTTTATGGACGAAATAAGAACCATTAAAGATATTGATACATTGATTGCTAAATATGATTCCATGAAAAAGAAAGATAAGATGGATTTATCTTCAGATCAAGATTTAACAATTGCTATTATGAATTTGATTGGAATCGAAGAGCACTTTTTTTTTAGTGGAGCTAAAACAGGAAAAAACGAATACTTTGATTTAATTAAAGAGGTGCGTGATATTCGTAAGGAGTTATTGAAAAAAATCATTGTTGAGTATGAAGGTGAGGTGTGGTGTATTTCAAAGCATCTTCTAGCAGCTAGTTATCGTTTAATGGAAGTGGGTACAAAACAGCTGGAATTAGGGAATAAAAAAGAAGCATATGATTTTTTTACAAAAGCTTATAATTTGTATTCATTGTTTTGGGGGTTGGTTATGAAGATAATTCCAATTACGGATATTAAAAAAATTGATGATAACTCCTTGAATAAGCAAGATTCAGGTGGTAAGGGAGTTATGGGTAAGTTTGGCGAATTAGTTCAAAAAGTAATAGACTGCTGTATTGAATGATTTTTGGTAATGTACTATGAATTTAGACGTAAAAATACTTGATGTTATTGCTTGCCCAATTTGTAAAGGAAAGTTGCACTACGATAAAGATGCCCAGACGTTAATTTGCAAGTACAATAAAGTATCATTTCCAATTAAAGACGGTGTGCCCATGTTGTCAGCTGAATATGCCAAGACAATTGCGCTTGATGATTTAGAAAAATCCTGATGGATTAAAGAGAGATCTTTAAATGAAAGATTCGTACTACAATGAACTTTCGATTAAAGAACAAACGGAAATTTTCCTTGCAAAAACTATTCCCCTGAGTGCCAGGAATATTTGTGAGTTTAGTTCTAATGAGTTAGGGATGTTGCTCATTGATTGCCAAAGATTATTTTTTGATGGTTTGTGGAGCTGTTGTGATCTGTTTTTTAATGCGGTGACAGATCTTTATGATTGTTGTCGGTCAGCTAAGAATCTGGGATCCAGAATTGAAAATCTTCAGTTTGCAACAACCACTTTATCTAATGCTTTTATTTTGAGTGCTTCAGCTATTCTTTCGCGAATTATGAGGTTAACAGATATGAGCTTGGTTCATAGGTTTGCTAAGCCAATGTTAGTTGACGAGATATTAGAATGGTTGCTGAAGAATTAAAATGACTAAATTAAAACCCAAAAAAGTGATGATTGTTGGAGCAGGGCCCGCTGGCATGGCTGCTGCTTTGCAACTCAAAAGATTTGGGATTGATCCGATATTATTAGAACATGATGCTAATGGGTCGCTACTAAAGAATGCTTGGAGAATTGAAAACTATTTAGGATTTTATCCAGGGATTTCTGGAGTTGATCTTTTGCAGCGGTTCAGAGATCATTTAAGAAGAAATAAAATTAAAAAAATTTGTGCTGATGTAGAAGCTCTTGCCTATAACCCCAAAACCCAGTTATTTAGAGCAAAAGCTCATAACAAGGTTTATACGGCAGATTACGTTATTGTGGCTTCTGGGACTAAACCTAAACTATTGAGTCATCGACTGAGGTCGGTTATTAAACATAATGTATACTATGAGGCGTTTTTTCTGTTAAAAAAACATAAAAAGACTATTGTAATAATTGGTGCTGGTGATGCAGCGTTCGACTATGCTATTAATTTATCTAAATCCAACAATGTCATTATCTGCAATAGATCAAAACATGCTAATGCTTTACCTACATTGATAGATCAAGCTGCAAAGATCCATCATATTACTTATCTTACTCAGCATAAATTAAAAGGAATAACTCCAGTAACTGCAAAGAAAAAACCCGGTTTTCTCTTTTCAAATCTAGGTAAAAATGTTTATATAAATGCTGACTATTTATTGGTTGCAATTGGACGTATCCCTCAAAAGGATTTCTATAGCAAGGGTTTGGCTGTGCTAGAAAGGAGCTTAATGAAGAGTGGTAGGTTGTTTTTGGTTGGTGACGTTAAAAATAAAATCTATCGTCAGGTTGGAATCGCAATTGGTGATGGCATTAAGGTTGCTATGACTCTTTCTCATAATTTAGGGGAACATGAAATTAAAAATCATTGAAACGATAGGTGATAGTAATATTGCTACGGTGTACATTGCCGAAACCCCTGAAAACAAATATTTAGAGTTTGTTGAGTCAGTGCAACCACCTTTATCGCGTGAAGATAAGTGGGTTCTGGTTATTTCTGTTTTGTTTGGTTGCCCAGTCGGCTGTTTGATGTGTGATGCAGGCAGCTCTTTTGCTGGTGCTTTATCTCAAGAGGAAATTTTTGCTCAAATAGATTGCTTGGTTGATTTGTATTATCCAGATAGGGTTATTGCTTGTAAGGAGTTTAAGATTCAATTTGCTCGGATGGGTGATCCTGCTCTTAATCCTGCTATATTAACGGTATTAGAGCAGTTGCCAGAGCGTTATATATGCAATGGTTTAATGCCATCATTTTCTACGGTAGCCCCATTTGGCTGTGACGACTTTTTATTAAAACTGACCTCAATTAAAAATAGATTATATCCAAATGGCAAATTCCAAATGCAGTTTTCTATTCATACCACAGATCAAGATCTTAGGGATAAAATTATTCCGATTAAAAAATGGGATTTTTCAAAGATCGCAGCTTTTGGCCAAAGATTTTATATGCCTGACGATAGAAAAATCGTATTAAATTTCGCTTTAGCCAAAAATATGCCGGTGTGCGTTAGTGAATTAAAAAAGTATTTTTCCCCAGAGATTTTTATCATAAAAATAACGCCAGTTAATCCAACAGTTACTTCCCTAAAAAACAATCTAGATAGTTATTTTGTGGCGGGTTCTCCAGATGAAGATGTGGATGGTTTGGTTGATGAATTATGTGATGCTGGTTATGATGTGATACTTAGTATTGGTGATCTTGAGGAAAATAAGATTGGGAGTAACTGTGGGCAATATGTTCGAAACTTTATTATGAATGATGGTGAGGCTTTAAAAAGCAAGGCATACAGTTATGTTGCTGATAAAGCTGCTAATATAACTTGATCGTACTTGCTCTAAGGCGCTTGATTTTATTAAATAATCTACAAAGGCATAACATCCTGGGTAAGAGAATAAATTACTAATATTGGTGGGCCTAGGATTTTATATGATTGCTAGATTGTTATTTGTGATGGGATTTTGGCGTATGGTTGTTGGTTAAAATGAAAAATCATGCTAGCATTTAGATGGTAAATAAACATTTTTGGTAAGGGAGGGTTAAATGACTGATAATGCTCAGCTACAACAAGGGAGTGTGAAAAACTCTGATCTCGCAACAAATGGATCGCAAAAAAAAAGGCTTGCTTATATTGATAATCTTAAGGCATTCACAATAATTTTGGTAATCATACAGCACGTTTGCGTAAGTGATAGCGGGATAGGAGAGTGGTTTTATATTGATCATCAAGCTTTGG
>JAHIYS010000116.1 GCA_018814965.1 Gammaproteobacteria bacterium | reverse complement strand
TAATCATAACCTAGACCATTTATGGTTTGTCGGTGACTTAGTAAATCGTGGACCAAAATAACTAGAAGTTCTACGCTTGGTTAAAGAGCTACCCAACACTAAAATAGTTTTGGGAAACCACGACCTTCATTTATTAAACTTCTACGATAAAATTGTAGATTTTGAAGTAAGTCATTTAGAACAAATTTTAACTGCTTGGGATGGAGATAAATTGGTTAAATGGCTACGAATGCAACCTTTGGTATATCACAACCAAAAATATAATTGTGTATTAGCTCATGCTGGCATCTATCCTGGATGGGATTTAAAAACCGCTCTAGATTTTGCGCAAGAAGCCGAAAAAGCATTGCATAGCGAAAGTTATCTTGATTTTTTAAAGCATATGTATGGGGATAAACCTAGCTCTTGGAATCGTAATCTTACTGGCTGGAAAAGATTAAGATTTATAATCAATGCATTTACTAGAATGAGGTTTTGTGACTTACAAGGTAATTTAGAATTTGATCACGCTGGAAAAATTGACACTGCTCCCAATGGATATTTACCCTGGTTTAAAATTCCATGGCGAAAAACTAAAGATATAAAAATTATTTTTGGACATTGGGCTGCTTTAGATGGCCAAATAGAGGAACCAAATGTATTTGCTTTAGATACGGGTTGTGTATGGGGTGGGAATCTAACAGCATTAAGATTAGATGATGAACTGCTCTTCAATCATAAAGGCGCAGTTGCAATCTAAATAAAACTCATTATTACAAGCTTACGAAGTAAACGAGTCGATCTAAGAATATCAACAAAAATCGTCGTTGCGAGCTTACGAAGTAAGCGTGGCAATCCAGGGATAAAACAATTCAAGAATATCAGCTTCTACCTGCGCCACAAATCAATTCGTTGCCCTCATGGATTGCTTCGTCGCTACACTCCTCGCAGCATCTGTGTTAAAAATCAAGCCAAATTATAAACTCTTTTATATTTCTATTACATATTTCTATACCGTATTAACAATTTCTACCCACGGGGTTTGGCGATCAGTAATACTTTTAACTATACTTAGCAGTTTACGCATTGAAGCAACTAATGCTACCTTACCAGGCTTCCCTTTTTCCCTAAGCCTCAAATAAAAATTCCTAACAACAGAATTGTATCTAATTGCTGATAATGCACTGAGATAAAGGTAGGAGCGCACTCGACCCCTTCCTCCCCTAATTCGACGTTTACCCCTTATTTTACCACTATCTCTATTAAAGGGCGCAATTCCTGCAAGAGAGGATAACGTTTTTACAGAAGAAGATTTTAACTCCGGTAAATCCGTTATCAGACGCAAAGCTGTTAGTTGACCAACCCCGGGTATAGATTGATATAGCTTTGCTAAATCAGTTAGTACAGAATCTGCTTCTGTCTTTTTTTGTATTTCAAGCCCAAGCTGCTTTATTTCTTTAGTTAACCAATTAATATGCCTCTTGAGGCTTTTTTGCATAACTGTGCAAATTGGTTTTTCCAGCCTGTTTTTTTCTTGAGTTCTTGTGTTGACCAATTGATCTCTTCTGTCTAATAAGGCTTTTAACCCCATGTTTTCATCTGAAGATGCTTTAGGAAGTATCTTCATAACTGAGGCATATTCGGCAATTACCTTTGAATCAATACGATCTGTTTTTGCCAAGATGCCATTTGCTTTGGCAAAGTTTCGAACATGATTAGCATGAACCATACGGTAAGGAACCCCAGCTTTATTTAAAGCTTTTTTTAAATAAGCCTCGTAGCCACCAGTAGCTTCAAAAGCAATCAATGACACTGAAGGTAATTCTTTTTTATTTAGCTGTAACCAATGATTAATTGTTTTGTAACTATTTAAAATTGAAGTGGTTTTTTTATTCCAATAAATAAATAGCTCTGCTTTTCCAACATCAACACCAATAATTGTTTCCATTATAGTTAACCTTTTAGTAAAATGTTGTAGTTTCTCCATACTTGTAATGATTCGGGGCATTGTCCCCCACATCTGTTCGGAGCAAACGGTAAAAGGATGGAGAACCATGACTGCGAGACGAGGCTTTATCCTCAAATGACGGTCGGTTCCTCCATCCGCCTCAATAAACTGATCAAGTTTAACGAGGCGCCTCTCTTTTGACGAGGCTTTTTGATCATACAAATGACGGCAAAAAGATTCAGGGGTCAGACCCCTTTTTTATTCTGTGTCATTGCGAGCCGTAGGCGAAGCAATCTAGAAATATTTAGTTCTGTATAATTGTTTTGTTCAACATATAAAATATAAACCATTTCATAGCGTTGCTGGATTGCCACGTCGCAAGCTACGCTTGCTTCTCGCAATGACGGCAAAATCTATCAAGGCCATCACCGCCTACCTTCTTTTAATCGTAATTGATGGTTTGATTTGATACTTCATTGGTTAGGTTTAGCTTCTCAAGGAAGTGAAATATTATACCTAGGATCAAGCCCATTAAAGTTGCAAGTGTTACCCCTTTTAGGTGAATGGTTCCAATATGAAACGATGCCCCGCTAATACCTATTATAAAAACCACAGAGCTTAATACCAGATTCATGGTTTTGCTGTAGTCGACTTTTTCTTCTACTACATATCTAATGCCAGCTACTGCAATTACACCAAACAAAAATAAGCTGACACCACCCATTACAGGGACAGGTATTGATTGGATCAAAGCGGTTATCTTGCCTATAAATGCAATTATTATTGAAAGTATAGCAGCGCCACCAATAACCCAAACACTATAAATGCGGGTGATGGCCATGACGCTTATATTTTCGCCATAGGTGGTATTTGGTACTGAACCAAACATTCCGGCCAGTACAGTAAAAATGCCATTGCCTAATATTGATCTATGCAGCCCAGGGTCTCTTGCTATATCTCTATTTATAATATGCTGAGTTAACATGAAGTGACCAATATGTTCAGAGATCACGACAAATACAGCGGGGATGATTGTAATTATCGCATTAATACTAAATTTTGGTGCTGAGAAATTAGGCATAGAAATTAAAGATGCCTCAAATATTTTACTAAAATCCACCACACCTAGTGCTATGGCGGCAAGATATCCAGCCACAATGGCAACTAACACTGGAATCACAGATAAAAATCTCCTAAATAAAATAGAGCCAAAGACGGCGATAAAAAAGGTTAGCATAGAAACAATAATGATTTTGGTTTCATAGATTCCATTGGTGGTAACTATTCCAGCCATATTGGCGGCTGTCTCAGCCAATCCTAGACCAATTAATGCAATTATTGGTCCAATAACCGCTGGTGGAAAAACTATTTTTAACCAATTATTGCCAAAGAATTTTATAATTAAAGCTATGATGATAAAGATTAATCCGGTTGCGATAAAACCACCTAAGGCAAATGGATAGTTGGCTGCCCATAAGGCTTTATCAGATCCCAAAACCAGTAGTACTGGAGGAATAAATGCGAAGCTAGATCCTAAGAAGGCTGGAACTTTTCCTTTACATATTATCAGATAGCCCAAAGTTCCGATTCCGTTCATTAATAATACGATGGCTGGATTTATTCCAAAGATAGCAGGCACTAAAACAGAAGCACCAAACATAGCAAATAGATGTTGGATGCTAAGAGGTATGCCCATTAGAAGAGAAACTTTTTCATCGACTTGAATAACTTTGCGCGCCATTTTATCACCTGTAAGTAATAATATTTGGGGTAATATAGCTTACTTTACAGATATTATCTAATGGGATTTTGAGATTTAGGCCTGTTTTTGAGGAATTGGCTAACTATAATCACTCCGCACATATTGCCGAAAATGTTTACTACAGTTCTTAATCGGTCGATTATGCGGTCTAGTGGTAATAAAACCGAGATTGCATTTAGTGGTACATTAACAATTTTAAATACGACTACTAAGCTAACTAAGCTGGTTTCTGGGATTCCCCCTTCAGCCATGCCGCCGAGAATACTGGCAACGGCAATAAGTATTTGTCGCGATACAGGTAGGTCTACTCCCAGTATTTGGGAAAAAAACAGAGCTGCCGCTACCTCGTACATCATCATTCCACCAACATTAATTGAGGCTGATAGAGGGAGCATAAATCTTGATACTGTTGGATCAGCTTTTAAGTTGTCAGCTGCGTACAGGGCAGATGGTAGGGTTGCTATGGAGCTTGAGGTGCCAAATGCAGTAGAAAATACAGGGACGCTAGTTTTAATTATTTTCCATGGGGATTGTTTGCTTGCTATTACAGCAAAAATAAATTGCCATAAACCATGTATTAATAGACCTACAGTTAGCAATGATACGAATGCTACTAAAGCTGTAAAGCCATTTTCAAGCTGGCCATTGCTGTTTGAGGCTGCTATGCCAACGCCAACTAAAGCAAAGATTCCAATGGGGGATAATAGCATTACACCATGAAGGCAGGTGTTTGATACATCACGGATGGCAGAAGATATCTTAAGTATGGGTTGTGAATTATCGCCTATGATTGTACAGCCGATTCCAAACATAGTTGAAAAAATCACTACTGGAAGCAAATCAAATTTAGCTAGTGATTCAAAAATATTTTGGGGAAATATCGCCAATAAAAAACTAGCTACACTTAAGCCGCTGGTGCTGCTTGAGGTGTATTCAGCGCCTTGCAAAATCAGGTTTGGATCTACACCTTTTCCAGGATCAAATAGGTTGAATAATATTAAAGCAATGGCGACAGCAATGACTTCGCTAAGTAGCATATAGCTCGTTGCGCCGCGTACTAAAGATTTTAAATCATTTAAGTTTTTCCCCATGCTGCCTAAAGTGACAATTAAGGTAGAGGCAATTAAAGGTAGGGCAAATAACTTTAATAAATTAATAAAAATATCCCCTAGAAATTTTATTTCTACAAATAAGTTGGGGGTGTATATTCCAAGAATGACTGATAAAACCACGCTAATTAAAATTAGATGGGTATTATATTTTTTAAGTAGCTTAATCATGATTGTCTGCTCTTTTGTTTAGGTTAATTATCAATAGGTTGAAGTATAGCGACAATTTTAATTTTTTTCACGTTCAATCTGGTAATTAAGAAAGCATGGTGTAGTGAGCTGCTTAAGGTTATGGAGTTATGTTTTGAAGGGCGTATCGTATTATCCTAGATCTGGCAGTTGAAATCGTCGCGAGAACGTTTAGCATATTGAAGATAGAAATTTCCAAAAAAAATAGCTAGATTCATTATATTAAACGTTCGGAGCAGGTTTTGACTGCTAGGTCTATGATTGGGGAAGGTAAGGAGTTCGAGGGCAGGAGCCCGTCCCTGAAAAACATAACTCCATAAACTCAAACTACATGAGTGTAATATGAGTATAAGATTTATTTTAAGTTTAACTGGCTGGTAGGTGGGTAAATAGACTTTTTTGTACTGAATACTTTACCTTAAGCAATCTGACGTTATACTTGATATTAATTGAATAATTTTAAGGAACTATTTTAATGTTTCGTCCACTAGCACTTTACATCGGTTTTCGTTATACCCGCGCAAAAAAGCGTAATCATTTTATCTCTTTTATTGCTCTAGCTTCCATGCTTGGTATCGCTTTAGGTATTACGGTTTTGATCACGGTGCTTTCGGTTATGAATGGTTTTGATTATGAGATTCGTGATCGTATTTTTGGTGTGGCGCGCCAAGTGACTGTTACCGGTTATGAAGGGGGTATTAGCAGCTGGCAAAATATGGAAAAAGAGATCGGAAACAATAAAGATGTGATAGCTAGTGCTCCGTTTGTTATCGGTCAGGGGATGCTTTCCAAAGATGGTGTGGTGCATGGAGCAGAAATTAGTGGCATCCTGCCTTTGCAAGAGGAAAAGATTTCTCAGATGCAAAATAATATGGTGCAGGGTTCAATGTCAGATTTGAAGCCTGGAGAATTTGGTGTTGTGCTTGGTCAAGAGATTGCTAGACATTTAATGGCTAATCTTGGGGATAAAGTTATACTTGTGACTCCCCAGTCTACAGTGACACCAATAGGGATTGAGCCACGATTTAAAAGATTTACGGTTGTTGGAATTTTTCATGTTAGTGAAGGTTTTGGTTATGATGCTACAACAGCGTTCATTAATATTTATGATGCCCAAAAGTTATTTGGTCTAGGAAAAGATATAACAGGGTTCAATGTTAAAATTAAAGATTTGTATCGTGCCCCGATGATTTCTGCTGCGCTCATGGAGCAGTTTAATGGTGAATATTTTGTTTCTGATTGGACTTATAAATATGGTTCATATTTGAAAGCTATTCGGATGGAAAAAACCATGATGTTTGTAGTGCTCTTATTTATTATTGCTGTTGCTGCTTTTAATTTGGTTTCTAGTTTGGTTATGACTGTGACCGATAAACAATCAGATATTGCTATTTTACGTACCTTAGGGGCTACTCCAAAAATGATTATGAGTATTTTTATGGTGCAGGGGTCTATTATTGGGGTGTTTGGAACTTTATTAGGAATTGTTGGTGGTGTTTTATTAGCATTGAATGCACCAGATCTCGTGATTATATTAGAGAGAGTTCTTCATACCAGCTTTATTTCTGCTGGAGTTTATTTTATTGATTATTTGCCATCAAGATTAGAGTTTGCAGATGTTTGGCATGTTGGTTTGGTTGCTTTAGTTATGAGTTTGCTTGCAACTATTTACCCAGCATGGCGCGCAGCAAAAACGCAGCCGGCGCAAGCTTTACGTTATGAATAAATTGTAATTAATTTTTTAAGATGAATATGAATTTAGAAAACATAAAACCTATTATTTCAGCTACTACTATTACCAAAGTTTTTTCTGAAGGTAAATTTAGAGTAGAGGTATTAGATAGGGTTAGTTTAGAGGTGAGGCCTGGGGAGATGCTTGCTATTGTTGGCCCATCTGGTTCTGGCAAAAGCACTTTATTGCATATTTTAGGTGGTTTAGATGATCCAACATCGGGTAAGGTTGAAATTAATGGTGTAAATATCCATGAGTTATCTGAAAAAGATAAAAGCATGGTGCGCAACAAATATTTGGGTTTTGTTTACCAGTTTCATCATTTGTTGCCAGAGTTCACTGCGTTAGAAAATGTAGCAATGCCGCTTTTAATTGGTAATGCTAAAACTCATGAAGCAAAAGATAAAGCGCGGGAGATCTTAGCTGCTGTTGGTTTAGAGCAGAGGGAGCATCATCGTATTGGTGAGTTGTCTGGTGGTGAAAGGCAGCGAGTGGCGATTGCTAGGGCTTTGGTTACTAGCCCTAAGTGTGTTTTAGCTGATGAACCAACTGGAAATTTAGATCATAAAACCGCATTACAAATTTATGAGTTAATTTTTAAGCTCAAGCAAGATTTTAATACAGCTTTTGTTATAGTAACCCACGATCTTACTATCGCGCATAAGATGCAGCGAGTTTTAATGTTAGAGGATGGTAGGTTTGTTTAGAGATTCTTTTTAGACTACAATCCCACCGATTAATACAAGTTAAATCATAGGACATATTTTGTGAATTTATCATTTGAGATAGCTAAAAAACTATTATTGGATCCAACAGGGTTAGAAGAAAAACATCTGCGTCATATTTTGGCAAAGGCTCAAGGCCCTGGAATTGATAACTCTGATATTTATTTACAGTATTTTCAGAGCGAATCTTGGGGTATTGAGGAAGGGTTGATTAAAAAAGGAGGATTTAATATTGACCAAGGATTTGGGGTGCGTGCCATTAGTGGGGATAAAACCGGTTATGCCCATGCTGGAGATTTGGCTCTAGCAGATATGGAAGAGGCAGCGTTGAGTGCGCGCAGCATTGCAAATTCTGGGCAAGTAGGGCGGATCTGTGTACAGGATCATGTGGGAGTAAAGCAACAGTTATATCCAGAATTAAATCCATTAAACACCTTATCTGATGCCGAGAAGATTGCTTTGCTAAAAGAAGTTGATATAACAGCACGCAAATATGATCCCCGTGTTACTCAAGTTAATGCTAGTTTATCAGGTTCATATAAAGTTGTTTTGATAGCAGGAAGCGATGGTACTTGGGGTTATGATGTGCGACCTTTAGTGCATATGAATGTTTCGGTTTTGGTTGAAGAAAATGGACGTAAAGAGCGCGGTAGTTTTAGTGGTGGTAGACGCTCTGGGTATGAGATCTTTTTACAAGAAGGGTTGTCTTTACAATATGCAAAAGAGGCAGTGCGGATTGCGTTAACAAATTTAGCGGCGATACCAGCTCCGGCTGGAATGATGCCAGTGGTGCTTGGCAATGGTTGGCCAGCTGTTATGTTGCATGAAGCTGTTGGTCATGGTCTAGAAGCTGATTTTAATCGTAAGGGGTGCTCAGTTTATTCGGGTAAGATTGGTCAGAAGGTTGCTTCATCGCAAGTCTCAGTAGTTGATCAGGGAAATATGCCAGGTGGGCGTCGTGGTTCACTTAATATTGATGATGAAGGGACTCCAACACAACGCACAGTATTAATTGAGGATGGTGTCTTGTGTGGTTATATGTATGACAAATTAAACGCCAGTTTAATGAATACAACTTCAACTGGTAATGGTAGGCGTGCTTCATATGCTGATATTCCTATACCGCGCATGACAAACACTTTTATGCTTGCTGGTAATTATAATCCTCAAGAGATTATATCATCGGTTGAGAGAGGGATTTATGCGGTTAATTTTAGTGGTGGCCAGGTTGATATTACCTCGGGTGAATTTGTGTTTTCTACGAGTGAAGCATATTTAATTGAGAAAGGAAAAGTAACAAGACCTATAAAGGAGGCTACTTTAATTGGTAACGGTCCTTTGGTGTTAAATAAGATAGATATGGTAGGAAATGATTTAGAGTTAGATCCTGGGGTAGGGGTGTGTGGTAAAAATGGACAAAATGTTCCAGTAGGGATTGGCCAGCCTACACTCAAGATCTCAGAGTTGACTGTTGGTGGTACTGCGATTGAATAAAAAATAATTAGCTTTAAGGTTTTAGTAAAAGAAGAAGCTATTGAAATAATCAAACTACTGCATAGGGGTTTATTCTGCAAAATTCTCGTTTAGATTTATTTGTAGAGCTTATTGAAGCTATCCATATTAAGTGCATTTGATTTGTGTTCAGGATATAATTATGGGTAAGAGTTCTCTCATTTTGGCTGGAGTTAATAATAAATAGAAAAAAGGAGATGCTATGGATGATACTACCGTTGTGGCTAAAGAAATTATGGGGCAATCTCAGTCAGGAATGGAAAATACTGATTCAGCATTCGAAAAATCATCGGAGGAGATTCAGGCGAAGATTTTGGGATATTTATCTATGGAAGATGAACCTATTCTGTCATTGATGCCAGGAAGTATGGGTCGGATTTTCAATGATTCCATTTTGTGGCGTGATAGGATTAAAAAAGAGTTTCCGAAAGTTTTTGATAAGGCCATGGAATTATATTTGGACACTGAAGGTATAAAAGATGAGGTTAACCTAGGGTATTTTGATAGAAATGAAAATAATAAAAATAATGATGTTATTGCTGTAAAAAGAAGGGGGAGAGTTTTTCGTACTTGTCAGTTGCTAAAACTTTTAGAAGAAGCACCTCTGGGCGCATCTCAATCTTCAATTCTAGAAACTCAAGAATCCTTTGTAAAAGACCTATTAAAAGCTGATAGGGGCAAGATGAGCTCTCTAAGTATTTCAGAGGAAATAAACAATAAGGCGCTCATCAGAGCCGTCGCTTATGTATTAATAAGTCCAGACAGTATAATTGAAGAGTTTACTTTCTATTATAATAATATAGATCTTGAGTGTATAAAAATTATTTCTTGGGCATTATTAAGGAAAGAGTGCACGGTTCATAAACTTAACATTTCATACCAAGGTGAAGATGATCATTCGCAAGATAAGATTCGGTATATGTTTAACATATTTAGGGCTAAGAATAATAAAATTAGCGATTTTACCTTTACTATGCCTTATGAGTTTCCTAGATTACCAGAGCTTATGATTATGTTATCGCAATTGAATTGTAAAGTTGAGAGATTGTGTTTTGATTGTATGCCAATAAGTGATCATAATTCGGCAAGTATTGCGCAAGCATTAATCCATCCTAATTGTAGTGTTGTTTATTTGAAACATGAATATTCCACCAATTTTAGCGACGTAGGCGCGGGATATTATGCCATGGCTCTAATGCACCCAGATTGTACGCTTACTGAATTGATAATCGAATGCCCGGAGGAGGGTGATGATGATAATATACGGATTGGTAATGTTGGTGCAAAATCTATTGCTACTGCATTAATGGTAACCCCTAGTTCTAGACTTGAACATTTGAAACTTTGTGATACAGATATCGGTGATGTTGGTGCAAGTTCTTTTGCTGAATTATTATCTAAGCAATATTGTAAACTTAAGCGATTGGTAATTCACAGCAACTTTACAGGCCGTATCAATGTTGATGGTGATGATAATATTATGGATAATCCATTATTTGCTGATCTGATAATCAGCGATGTAGGAGCAATGGCTATTGCTGAAGCATTAGAAAAAAACAATCAATCCAAGCTTGAGTATTTGAGGATTGATGGGAACAATATCACTGATGAAGGAGCAAGGGCTCTTGCTAATGTGGTAGTTAATAAGAGAAAATTAGGGCGCAGTTTAGAAATAAAAGGCATAGGAGGTTTAGAAGATTTCGTATTAGAAATAGAAAAAGCTGGGTCTGAATCTGATCCCAAAAAAAGATCGCATCCTGATGATGACCAGCCAGACTCTAAACGAATGAAGATGTAATGCTTTGGTGCGGCTAGTTGTGAGCTATAAGTGAAGCATATTTAATTGAGAAAGGAAAAGTAATAAGACCTCTTAAGGTAACTGCTTTAATTGGTAATGGTTCTTTGGTGTTAAATAAGATAGATATGGTAGGAAATGATTTAGAGTTAGATCCTGAGGTAGGGGTGTGTGGTAAAAATGGACAAAATTTTCCAGTAGGGATTGGCCAGCCTACGCTCAAGATATCAGAGTTAACTGTTGGTGGTGCTGCGGGTGAATAAAGTGCCGCAACACATTGATTATAAATCTGTTATTTTTTATTTTTTTAGTGTCAATAGGCTTGATCAATATCAGGTTATTTTTTAAATGGTTGGGGTTATATGCTGGTGGTTTTAGTAAAAGCCTTGACCATGGGCCTTACCATTGGTATAAATTAATTGTTTTTAGGTGGTCATCTTAGGGCTTTGCAGGGTATAGAGGCCTTTAGCTTTAAATGACTATAGATAAATATATGGATAATTCTAGAGGAAATATGAATAAGACAGATTTGATTGAAGTTATTGCTGAGAATGCAGAGCTTTCTAAAGCTGCTGCTGGCAGAGTTTTGGATACGGTTATTGATGCAATTACTGAGTCACTTAGCAAAGGCAAGCCAGTAGCATTGGTTGGTTTTGGTACTTTTGTTGTTAGCAAGCGCAAACAGCGTTCAGGTCGTAACCCTCAGACAGGGGCAACTATTACAATCCCAGCTGCTAAAGTTCCACGTTTCAGAGCCGGAAAACATCTTAAAGATAAAGTAAACAAATAATCTTATTTATAGAAGATTAACCAATCTAAGCCCTAGTAGCCTGAAAAAACTAGGGCTTAGTTGTTTTTAGATGAAGTAATGGTTGATTTTTTTTGATTAAACTATAATGTATCTGGCTGGTGACAATTGAATATTGTCATTTTAAATGGATAGATGATTTATAAGAAATAACAGAGTTTAATTGTTATTGAGATCTAGGAATTTAGGATCTTAGTGAAGCTAGTATTTTAAGAGTGTTTTTAGGGTGCTTAGCTCAGCTGGTAGAGCATCGCCTTTACACGGCGGGGGTCGCGGGTTCGAGTCCCTCAGCACCCACCATAAGAAATATGGTGTGGTTTTATTTTTGCAATTGGAGCGGTAGTTCAGATGGTTAGAACGCCTGCCTGTCACGTAGGAGGTCGCGGGTTCGATCCCCGTCCGCTCCGCCATCTTTGGCCTTAAGGAGATAAATTGAAAATCAGAATATTTATTCTTTGTTGTTTTTTATGGTTTCTACCAACTTTTGTTTTTGCTTCATATGTTCCAGAAGTAGATAGAATTGTGCCAAGAGATTCAAAAGTAAATGTTCAGATCTATATTCCAAGTTTATTGCTTGGGGCATTTAGCGGTGATGTAAATTTCAAGTTGAATGATAAAGTCACCATAGGTCCGCAATGGAGTTATTATTCATTTGGTGAACATCGGGGACATCAGCTAGGATTGACTATGAATTATGCTCTTTCTGATGATGTTTTTGCAGATAGGGTTTGGTTATTAAATCCATATATTTTATATATACATCTTGATTCAAATTTTGACGATACCCTTGATAAAAAAGTTAAAAAGAGCGGTATTAATAGTGGGGCAAATTTAGTTTATCAGTGGATGTGGAATAGTGGGGTTAATATGCGCGCTGGAG
>JAHIYS010000115.1 GCA_018814965.1 Gammaproteobacteria bacterium | reverse complement strand
TTATTTAAAATCAATCCCTTACAAAATATTTAAAGAAATGCTGATCAGCCTTGGCAAATTGGGCTTCCTGCATGGCCTGTCTTAGGCTGGCGACATCAAACTCAATATTTTTTTCTGTGCTAAAAACTTTCTTTAAAAAATTAAAACGCCCTCGGATCAATTTTCTCGCTTTAATCTTCTCTTGAGAGAATGGAGTTTTCGGTTTTGGAACAAATATCCCGAGATGTACTATTGTTGGCAAAATCTGTCTTGCATTTTTAACCAGCTTTACTATAGCCAAAATATCCTCTTGCTCTTCCTGTGGTAATCCAATCATAAAATATAATTTAATTTTTTTAATACCCGCCTTTTTAGCTAATTCGATTTTTGCCAACATCTCGGCATCGGTAAGTTGTTTATTCAAAATCTGACGTAATTTCTCACTACCGGCTTCAGGAGCAAATGTAACCGTCTTCTGTCCACTCTCGGCTAGACTTTTGAGCAATATCATGCTCACATTGTTAATTCTTAGGCTAGAAACTGAGATCCTGGCCTTTTTTTCTCTCAGGCGTGTAACGAACTCATCGATCTGGGGATGATTACAGATAGCTGCACCAACCAAACCCACTTGAGAGGTATATTTTAAACCAAAATTAGCCTGATTTATCAAAACATCAAGTCGCCTCGGTCGAAAATGACCAAATATATTACCCGTAACACAAAAACGACAACGCCATGGACAGCCGCGTGATATTTCAATCAAGAAAGTATTGGCAAATTCTGTTCTAGTTGTTATAACCCTACTCATTGTGGGATAAAGATTTACATCTTTAATGATGCCTGGAGAGATTTGTTCGTTAGCATGCAATTGCGGGATAAATACACCTTTGATTTTAGAGGTTGTCTGCAAAAGTCTTTCTTTTTTTTGCCCTGTATTTATGGAACTAAAATTAATTAATTTTGTCATAAATCCAGGTAAAGACTCTTCTGCCTCTCCGACAAAGACAAGATCCATGAAATTAGCCAAAGGCAAGTAATTAATAGCACAAACCGCCCCACCCATAATTAACAGCGGCATCGTTGAACGCTTTGATCTTTCAAGCGGTAGATCAATGTTTTTAAGAATATGTAGAATGTTTAAATAGTCAAGCTCGTAAGATACGGAAAAGGCAATTATGTCAAATGATTTCAGTGGGTTATTAGATTCTAAAGATAAAAACTTTCTTCCCGGTTCATAAAAAAATCTTTCGCACGATGCATCTGGCATCTTGTTCAATTCATAATATATGGTTTGAAATCCTAAGTTACTCATTCCTATATGATAGCTGTTAGGAAAAACGAGGACGATTTTAAAGCGGGCGTGTTTTTTTACGAGAACAGTATTAATTTCTTTGTGGGCATAACCAGTAAAAAATCTATTCACCTAATATCCTACGATCTTCATCAAGCTTGATACCTTTTATATTCATTTTAAGTGCTTCGGGATTACTGGAATTAGCTAGCGCCGTTCCCATAGAAATCAGATTAGAATTTACCAATCTAACCAATGACTGGTTAAAGGTCAACATCCCTTCTTCTGCGCAAGCTTGAATAACACTTTGTAACCGGTCCATTTTATTTTCCCGAATAATTTTCATGATGATTGGGTTAACGATCATTGCTTCGACAGCGGGAATAACACCCGTCCCATCAGCGCGCGGCATCAATCTTTGACAAGATACAGCTTTTAAATTAAAAGATAGCTGCATTTTTATCTGATTATGTTGTCCCGTTGGGAAAAAATCTAAAATTCGATCAACAACCTGGGAGGTATCTGAGGCATGAAGCGTACTAAAGACTAAATGTCCAGTTTCAGAAGCTGATAACGCCGTTTGAAAAGTCTCGGCATCACGCATCTCGCCAATTAAAATTATGTCCGGATCTTGACGAATAACATGGCGTAGGGCAATGTGAAAAGATTCCGTATCTAAACCAACTTCGCGTTGATTTATAATCGAATGCTTATCTTCATGCAAATATTCGATAGGATCTTCAATCGTCATGATATGGCACTTCTTATGATTATTTATATAATCAATTATTGCCGCCAAGGTTGTCGATTTGCCCATAGAGCTAGCCCCGGTAATAAGTACAATACCGCGTTCGAACATGGCGATATCCTTAAATAAGTCAGGCAGGTTTAATTGCGCAAAGTCAGGTATTTTATTCTTTACGATACGCATGACAATACCAATATCCCCCCGTTGTCTAAAAACATTTACCCGAAAAC
>JAHIYS010000114.1 GCA_018814965.1 Gammaproteobacteria bacterium | reverse complement strand
TTTGAAATAAAAAACAGGACAGCTCCGATAATAAAAAGAATATCGGAAATAGCTGGAACGATAAAACCAAGCGCACCTAGTATCAATATTAGGATCGCAACATTAGTAGAGTTTTTTAAAAACTCAGAAAAATGCTGCCCCATAGTGCGCGTATCACGTATTAACGCACTTGTAGTCTGTTCTTGATCTTGATTTAGACCGCGCTGTTGTACTGCCATCGGTTCCCTTTTAAAAAGTTATAAAAAATTACTGCTCTTCCTCAGGTTTATAAATTATATCACTTAGAGCTATTTCTAAACCGCGTATAGCTTCATCAACCATTGGCACCATAAGAGGCGCACCCAATTTCTTCTCTGCTAACCAATGAGCAAACGCCCCACAAATTTCCGCAGTTGCAGTAGGGCGACCAATACTATTTAGCATATACCACATACGTCGATCAATCGGCTTTAACCAAATAAACTCTGACGAAGCAAGCACCCCCGCTTCCCTTGCACCAACCAGCATAGAAGCTAGCGTTGTACTGACATAGCCATGTAAATTCGTTATTTTAGCAACTTTTTTTGAATCAGAATATTTACGAATAAGTTCTTCAGCACCACTAAAATCAAACTCACTACCTGCTGCTGAAGCTGAAATTTGATCTAATAACTTCTCAGATATCTTTTTATCACCATTAATCCTGGCAGCAAAAATAGCAAACAGCGCTTTAAGATATGGCGGCAAATACTCAACACCAGCCCATTTTGGACCTAGCTGCAAAGATAATACTCGGTATGCAGCACCCCGCCGCAAAGCGGCATTATACTTACCATTTTTCTGAGAAATATTAAGCAGATCATACTTTTTACAAAACCGCATCGGAGATAAAGCAACTGCCCATGGTCCTTTATCAAGCGGCTCATTTACTAAATCAAGCTTAACCACTGGCACAATTTGCGGCCAATTTTCTTGTTCTAAAGTCTCTAAGCGCTTAGTATCATAAGTATGCCTAAACCTATGGGTAGCCCCACCAAAATATAACCAAGCAGCACCTCCAACCATCAGCATAGTTAAAGGATATCTAATGTAACTTCCTACCGCTGTACTTAAAGCTATGAGTCCGCGGAAATCTATAGCCGCACCCATGTTATTTTGAACATATTTCATCCAACCACTGAGACCGGATGGAGGCAAAGTAAAGCCTACGTATTGGGCAGACCTATCCAAAAAATTAAATAAGAAATCGATAGCAGTAATTTCGTAAAACCGAGTATAAAGAACCGCTGAAGAAATATAAGCTTTGCCAAAATACCACGTAAGGAGAATAGCACCAATAATAAGCGCCATTATCCAAAGTAAATCCAGTGAATTATCCTGTCCTGACTGCTGCTGTTGTTGTTGTGGCATACCCTTCGCCATGTCTAATTGTCTATTAAAATATTTGAATACTCTTGGAGAATAAACCCCAAGACCGGATCAAATACAACTAAATTTCACCCAAAAAAACCAATTTATTATCACGTATTGCGTAACGCTTCTTATTCCCATGAACAAATTCGACTATATTCTCTAATTTTACAGCATCCTCACTTAAAGAAACTAGCGGATGTCCAAGAGAATCCATCTGTTGTTCCCCAGGTTGAAAAGCATCATCTTTAACATTAACTACCACATAAGCACTATGATCAAGAGGGGAAGATTTAGAGCGAATAGCCCCTTGAACATGAACAACATCTTTATATGCAGGCCTAGTAACACTATATTCAGTTAGGTTTTTTATAGTACCAAGCCAAGTTTGCAAATTAGCACCGTCAACCTGATATAATAAAATAAACACTTGTGAATGACCAGGAAGAACACACTCCTGATAAAATTCTTTATTATCGTCGTTAGCGGTTATATCTTCTTCACCAACACATAACTGCTGAGCTTGTTCACGCAACTTTTTCAACTTAGAAGCGGATGTTTTTAAAAAAAGGGAATTATCCCAATCTCCAATAGCTAGAACTCCATCCAAAATAGCTATAAGTTTTTTACCCAAATCAATTACGCCTTGTCTTTGATCTTGCCCTATCATATTCTCTCTTTATCTCTTTATTTATCCCCAGGAGATACGGGAACCACAGGTGATTCGGTAAGATCAGGATCAACACATCTGACACCTGATTTTAACATCTGCGTCCCTAACTCTTGGTGTAATTCTTTTATCTCTGGAACAACCCTCATCAATTCAGCTTTAATCTCTTCAAAATTCTTTGTGGCTTTTAAAACCTCGCTCTCTTGACGCAGCATAAATTTTTTATTATCAGCACTCGGCGGCCTTTCGTTAAATTCGATCATTTTGCTCAATTGATCGCTAAGTTTTCTTAAATCCTCATCGGCAATGCTAAGAAGATCGCTTAGTTTTAGTTGTTGTATTCGCTCTGATGGCATAAATTACTTTTAACCCCAAGTATTAATCATACATTAATTCATCAAGAGATACCTGACTCTTCGTCAGTGACATCTCCACAATATCAGTAAGCACATCATAAAAGCATAACAAACGCAATATATTAGGGGTGACTTCATCAAATTGTGCTTTGATCCCTAATAGGGTTTTTTCAGTTTCAATAAAGGTAACACCGATCCCATAACCCAAACACAATAAACAGAGCTGATCAGCTCGTCGTGCGATAGCAGGTAATAATCCGGTATCAGCAAAAGCCTCCTGACCAGTTATAGGCTTACCATTCAACGTAAAGCTAACGCTCATCTTATCAGCTAACTTACAAAGAATTTTTGTAAAATCCATAAAATCGCCCCTTACTCCTAATTGGTCCACCAAGGTATAGCAATTTTCCTAGGCCCTGCAAGCATCGATCTAAATATCCTAAAAAAAACATCTACACCATAACCAAAACGATTAAGTACTGTAAAAAATACCATAATAGTAAACGCCAAAATAAAGGTCCAAAGCTTAATGTGAATCAAGAATAAAAAGATGGGGAAAGCTGCTTTAGCATCAATAAAAAAAAACTTGGCTGTTCTTGCCGAGTCTCGCCAATGAGCACTATTTGTTGGTCGCTGCGCCATAGTTTATCCCTAACTAAAAAATTATAGAAAAATTCTAAACCAATTTTTCAAAACTTCTCTTACATCCTAATTTTAAATCACAAACCCATTAAAACGCAAATATCATTAGGGTACAAATATACCACAAAGTTATTTCATATAAAAATCATTAATTAACTTGACAATGAGGGCAGCTTATTTCAATATAAAGTCAAAATTTCTAGGTGAATTATGGATATGAAAACCAGGACCCCAATTTTAGCAGTAGCATTTTTTATGGTCACTCAGCTTATGGGTTGCAGCACTGGGCAAAAGATCAGTGTTGCCAACGATTATGATAAGCGTAGCCAGCATATAGCAGAGAATAAACTATCAGAAACTGCAACTTCGATTAGCAAATCACTTGCCCAACTTGCAGAAATGGAACGAGCATCTCACCCTC
>JAHIYS010000113.1 GCA_018814965.1 Gammaproteobacteria bacterium | reverse complement strand
GCATTAAAAAGAAGAACGGCAAAAATGATTGCGCCATCTATGGTTTCTCCCATCGCAAAAACTATGACACTCGCTGCAATTAGAATGTAGATCAGGGGGTTTTGGAATTGGCGTAAGAAGATAATCGGGATGCTATCTACTTTCCCTTCAGGAAGCTTATTTAGGCCATATTTCTTAAGGCGTTTAGCGGCTTCTTTTTCAGTCAATCCATGTTGGTTTGTGTGGAGGGTTTCGAGTGTTTCTGTTACCGTTTTTGAGTGCCAATTATTATTCATGATCATTCCTTAAATAGAATATGTGCATACTATATAGTGCTGATTTTGTTGCAACAAGCCATACAGATACAATGATAACGCTTTAGCTAAAAAGCAAGTATGCTAAATTGCAGTATAAAGCCAGCGTTGTATCTAAATAGTGATTTGAAATTATCAAATGAGATTTTCCCATTTAATAATTAAAAGTTTATCTTGCTTTCCGTTTTAGATCGTAATCTTTTAATATTTTCCATATGTCCACAAATTAATAATAGCGTTATCATGAGCATTGGTAAAAGATAGCCCGCGTTAGCAAAAATGAGCATTAATATTGGAGCAACCAGGGCAGCTATTATGGAGGCGAGAGAAGAATAGCGTAAAATCGCCGCCACTAAAACCCAGCAGGTAATTATTGCAATACCAGCTATTAGTGATAAACCTAGAAATGCCCCAAGAGCGGTTGCGACACCTTTGCCACCCTTGAAGTTAAAGAATATTGGAAAAATATGGCCTAAAACAGCTGATAGGGCGACTAATCCCAGGAAGAAACCGCTGATACCGATTAAATGAGCAACTAGCACAGGGATGAAACCTTTTAGCATATCTCCTGCCAAGGTAATAATGGCCGGTGTTTTGCCGCCAATACGAAGTACGTTGGTGGCTCCAGGATTCATTGAGCCTGTGGTGCGAGGATCTGGTAGATTAAGGAACTTACAAACAATAATTGCACTAGACAGCGATCCAATAATATAAGCTACGGCACTTAGTATAATTGCTACTATTATCATATGATTATCCCCAAATATTATTCAGCAACGAAATTTAATGCCTCATGTTTTATCCTGATCTTCAATAAAACTATGGCATTTGAATATTCTTTCCAATTCAATTGATGAATATGGTTAGTTAATATAAAAACCTTGTAATATGCTAATGAAAATGAGTATCATCTGAATAATTTTACGCCAATTTGAGTGTGGTGCAAGCTTTTTAACTGGGAAGCATTATGAAATTAAGTCAAAATAATCTGATTTGGATTGATCTTGAAATGACTGGTCTAAATCCTGACGAAGATCGTATCATAGAGATTGCTACTGTAGTAACTGATAAACATTTAAATATTTTGGACCAAGGCCCATCTATTGCTATTCATCACAGTGACCGGGTTTTGTCAAAAATGGATGAGTGGTGCGTAAATCAGCATGGATCTAATGGCTTGACCCAGAGGGTTAAAAAAAGCAAGATCACTACAAGGAAGGCCGAGAAACTTACTTTAGAATTTTTACGTGAATATGTTCCAGAGGGTAAATCACCTATGTGTGGTAATACGATCTGTCAAGATCGAAGGTTTTTATATAATTATATGCCTGATTTAGAAAAATATTTTCATTATCGCAATTTTGATGTCAGTGTTTTGAAAATTATTGCAAGAAAGTGGTATCCCCATGTTGTTAAAGGGTTTCATAAGAAGACTAGACATCAAGCATTAAGCGATGTTTATGATTCAATAGATGAAATGAAGTATTATATTAAGAATCTACTTATTCCGCAGTTGTAGTTTAATATAGTTTATAGGGTTTTTCTGATGCTAAAGGTTTATTGGTTGGCTAACTTTGTTGTTTAATTTATTCTGGTTTTGTTTTCTTTTTTATGTGCTCTATTAAAGCTGTATTCTATGATTTATTATAAAGTTTCGGGTGTTGGTGTATTGCTGGATAAGTGAAAGTTTGAGGGCAAGGCTTGGCATAGGATGGCTCTTGTTATATAATTAGAGCGATAAATATGACGGGTAATAAATGGGGAGTGAAGTGAGCGTTGTTTTCCCGCCTAAATATATTGATTCTTCTCAAGCAAGGGATTTTAGAGATCTTTGTAAGCCATTAATTCATAGTACAGGTATAGAATCTATTATCTATTATAGGATATATGATAATGGGGGGTATTTTCATTTCAGTACTGATCCAAAAATAAACCAATTCTTATTTATTGATAGCAAGGGTAAGTACATTTTCGACGCTAAAATTATGGATGTTATATTTGGTAATAAGTCGATTTCTAAGAAAAGAACGACATTGTTTGCCGAAGATATTAATCACTCTGATTTTTTGTCACCTATGTTTGAGGCATTTAATATAAAAAGTGCTGTTAATATATTAGAAAGGTTTGAAGATTATTACGATGGATTCTTTTTTACAACCAAGCCCGGCAAAACCATGTATGGTTTCTATGTCAATCATTTCGGCATGTTAGAAAATTTCATATTATATTTTAGAGAACAAGCGCATGATTTGATTTCTAATGGAGAGAAAAATAAAATTGTGTGGGTTAATAGGTATCCGGAATATCAAAATTTGGTGCGTAGTATGCAAGGAGAGGTGGTAGAAGATAGTGCTGATGTTAACAACTTAAAAAATACTTTAAAGTTGAAAAAATACTTGATAAAAAATAATCAGATAAAAACTTATATAAGTTTAAGTGAATTAAGGTGTTTGCAGTATTTAGGGCAGGGGTTCTCTCATAAAGAGACCAGCAATATTTTAAATATTTCCCCGCGCACCATTGGAAGCCATTTGCAGAATGTAAAATCTAAGCTAGGCGTGTCAACGGTAAGTCAAGCGTTAAAAATTTATCATGCTAATAAGCTCATAACTCTTTGATATGGTGTGGTTTGTATGAGGGTTTGGTTTGGTGGGATTTGGTATTCCCGTTGATATGACTTCGCTCTATATTTATTGTAGAATAGTGCTTCCATTATCAATTAGAAATTGGTGGTTGTTGTGAATATTATTTTGCCATCAAAATATTTGTCTTTTTGCCAATCAAAGGATTTTTATGATTTGTGTGTCCCTTTGTTTCTTAGTACCGTCATAGATTCAGTCATTTATTTTCAAACACATTTGGATGGGGGATATTTTCATTTAAGCACTAGCCCAGAAATAAATAATTACATGTACATTAAGAACAAGGGAAAACATGTTGCTGATTTTAGAATTCTAGATGCTTTGTTTAAAGGTCAAACAGGTTTTAAAAAAAAGTGTGTATTTATCGAAGATATAGCTGACCGTAACTATTGGGTTCCTACATACGAAGAGTTGGGTATTAAAAGTTCGATTAATATTATTGAAAAACATGATAAATATTATGATGGGTTTTGGTTTATAGCTCGGTCAGGTAAAGCGCCATATAGCTTTTTTGTTAATCATTACGACGTATTGGAAAATTTTATATTATATTTTAAAGAACGGGCTAGAGACCTGATTGAACAAGGGAAAAGGGAGAAAATTATTTGGTTTAATAATAAACCTGAGTATTCTGAGGTGGTGCAACGTTTGGAAGGGGTTGTGCTCAAAGATAGTCAAAATTTCGCTAATTTGAAGAACAGGTTTAAGCTAAAAAGATATTCCATAAATAAAGATAATTTGAAATACTATATAACACCAAGAGAGATGCAGTGTTTACAGTATTTGGGACAGGGTCTTTCCTGCAAAGAGATTGGAAATTTATTGTATGTATCTTCCCGTACTGTCGAAAGTCATTTGCAAAAAATAAAAACCAGGTTAGGAGTTTGCTCGCGAAATCAATTATTGAAAGTTTATCATGCTAATTGTTTGGCATCGATATTATAAGGTGCCGTTGTTGTTTATGGAGTCCGAGATGGTTTTTAGACCCCATTCGATGTGTTCGCGTACGAGTAAAGATGGATAATTTATTCTGGATTGTAATGCTGTTAAAGCTGTATGGTTTTTAATCGAGTTTCCTATGGCAACTGCAATATTACGTAACCAACGCTCATGACCAATGCGACCAATTGGGGAATCTTTGGTTTTGTCTTTAAACGTTAGTTCATCCCATAAAAACCATTCAATTAAATCTCCTGAAGCGAATTCTTTAGATAAAGTAAATATGGATGAATCGTGATATTTTATACAATTATTCCAGGGACAAGCCTGTTGACATATATCGCATCCAAAAATTTTATTGCCTATTAATGGGCGAATTTCAAGAGGGATGCTGCCTTTATGTTCAATTGTTAGGTAGGATATGCAGCGTCGAGCATCGATCTTATATGGTGCAATTATGGCTTTTGTTGGACAACTATTTTGGCATTTGCAGCAATTACCGCAAAGATCTGTATATGGTTTATCTATGGGCAGGGGAATATCAGTAAAAATTTCTCCTAAGAAAAAATATGACCCAAAATCTGAATTAAGTAAGATTGAATTTTTTCCATACCACCCTAATCCAGCTTTTGCAGCTAATGCTTTTTCTAATATGGGTGCATTTCCTGCAAAAACTCTAAATTTCTGTAACACGCTGGTTATACTTGATATTTTTTCAGTATATTTCTTTAATAATTGGCAAATATGGGATGAATAATCCTGGGTTTGAGCAAAAGAGGCTATAGGATTAGCTGATGATTTAGATTTAGGGTAACTTATGGAGCAACAAATTACTCGAGCTGTATCAGCCATAAGTTTTTGTGGATGCTCATATATATCCTTATGTCTTTCAAAGTACCCCATGTTTCCGTTATATTCAGAGGCAAGCCATGATCTGAGGTGGGCAGGCTCTTCAGTAAAACTAGTGTCAGTTATGCCAATATGGTTAAATCCAATTTCTTTACCAAATTGTTTAATCTCGAGAGCAAGTTGGTTAAAATCGTAATTATTATTTGAGTTCATAGGAAATACTTATGCAAAATAGTTCTACCTTATTATATCAAGTTGGACAAATTCGCAAGCTAGAAGAAGCGGCTATTAAAAAATTTGGGATTAGTGTTGATGTGCTTATGCAGCAAGCAGGGAAAGCAGCGTTTTATGAACTTAAAAAACAATGGCCTAAAGCTAGAAATATCGTTGTAGTTTGTGGTAAGGGGAATAATGCTGGAGATGGGTATGTGGTTGCGCGTTTGGCAAAAATGGCTAAATTTAAGGTGAGGATTCTACAGGTTGTGTCTTATGATGATTTAAGCGGTGCAGCCAAAAGAGCAGCACTAAAGTGTCAAAAGCTTAAAATTAAAGCCAAACCATTTGATGCTAAGGAGTTAGTTGGGGCGGATGTAATAGTAGATGCGATTTTGGGTACAGGTTTGGCAGGAATAGTCAGCGTTAAATTTAAAAAGGTAATTAAAGCAATTAATGCTAGTAAAATTCAGATATTATCTCTTGATGTGCCATCGGGTATCGATGCAGATACTGGCAATGTTTTAGGAGAGGCAATTAGAGCCACGACAACAATAACCTTTATCGGATATAAAATAGGTTTGTATATAGGTCAGGCACGCGATTATTGTGGAAATATAGTTCGTAGTGATTTGGGGCTATCAAAAAAGTTATTTCAAGGCATAGATGCGTATGCGCAAAAATTGGATTTGACTCAAGAAATAAAACCCTTAATGCCGCGGAAACGTACAGCTCATAAAGGTGATTTTGGGCATGTGTTAGTTATTGGTGGTGATTATGGGATGGGTGGTGCTGTTCGTATGGCAGCAGAAGCAGCATTTAGAGTGGGGGCAGGTTTGGTTACTGTTGCGACTAGGCCCAAAAATGCTTTAGTGATCAATGGGGTTTGTCCTGAGATTATGGCATATGGGATAAGCACAGCGAAACAATTGCAGCCTTTATTGTATAAAGCAGGTGTTATAGTTATTGGTCCTGGTTTGGGGCAGTCACATTGGGCTAAAAGTCTATTTAATATGGCACTAGAGAGTAAGAAATCTATGGTGGTAGACGCTGATGCATTAAATATCCTGTCTTCTAATTGCAAATGTAAGGAAAATTGGATTTTAACCCCTCATCCAAAAGAAGCGGCAAGATTGCTCGGTACTGAAACTGCTAAAATTCAATCCGATAGATTACAAGCGCTACAAAAAATGCAAAAAGAATTTGGTGGTGTTTGTATTTTAAAGGGGGCTGGTACTTTGATAGCAGTTGCTGATGAAAGAATTAGAGTTTGTGATGCTGGCAATCCAGGTATGGCAAGTGCTGGTATGGGTGATGTTTTAAGTGGTATGATTGCAGGGTTAGTGGCTCAGGGCTTGAGTTTGTTTGATGGGGCAAAGTTGGCTGTATTGTTGCACGCTATGGCTGGAGATTTAGTGGCAGCAAAACATGGTAAATTGGGGATTATGGCTATGGATTTGTTGCCAGAGGTAAGAAGTATTCTTGCTGATCCTTTGGTAGTTAAATTTATATAATCTAACTATCACTGTGAGTCAAAAGCAGTTTAGTGATGCGAAATGGAAGATCTTGAAACTGTTTTGGTAGGCTTATAGGGCGTTTTAGAGTTTATAAATTGATTGCTTGGTAGATTGACCCATTGCAATGATGTAATCTTGAATAATAACAATATATGCAGATTAAAATAAAGACAGCTTTAGCAATGAGACGATTGGGCGGCGTTATAGCTAGTTCGTGTGTTCCTGGTAGTGTTGTTTATTTGCAGGGGGAGCTTGGAGCTGGTAAAACTACTTTAGTGCGGGGATTTTTGCGGAGAATTGGTTATAAGGGTCATGTACGTAGTCCCACTTTTAATTTATTTGAGACCTATCAAGTTAAGGGTCAAACCATCTGTCATTTTGATTTATATCGTTTAATAAAACCCGAAGAGTTGGTATATGTTGGTGTGGTAGATTATTTTAATGAGGAAAATATTTGTTTGATTGAGTGGCCTGATCATGGGAAAGGTTTTTTGCCAGAGGCAGATTTATTTTGTAGTTTTGATTTTGTGACAAAAGGGCAGGCAAGAGTAGTGGAAATATCTGCTACTTCTTCTAAGGGTGAGATGATGGTTGAAAAAATAGTGAAAAATGAAAACTTATTCTAAAATAATCCTGCTATTTTTACTTATTTTTTTGGGCGAAGAAACCTTGGCTCAAACTCTTAAAATCACAGGATTTCGTTTTTCTATCGAGCCAAATAAAGTTAGATTAGTCTTTGATGCTAATGGTCCAATTAATTATACTTCTGTAACCTTTCGAGAAAGAATAGTAGTAGATATTAGAAAGACAAAGCTTGCGGCTTTTTTAAATAAGCCAGGGCTTTCTAAAACACCAATTAGTTCTATACTAAATACGCAAATTAAAAATGATTTAAGATTGATTATAAATTTAAAAACCCCTGTAAATGTGGAGCATTTCTCCTTATCTAAACCCAATCGTTTGATACTTGATTTATATTTACAAGAAGAAAAGAAGGTGGCACCATCTCCTAAACCACCTGTATCAGCAGCTCCTGTACAAACCCCGGTTCTGCCAACACCAGCTTCCCCAGTTCCAGGCCCAGCCTCAGATGTTTCAAATAGCAAAGATGAAGGTTTGGAACAAGCATTTAAAGATTCAATGCAAAATGTTGATGAAAAAGAGGGTGGGTCACGTGAGATTTTAATTGTGATTGATCCTGGTCATGGAGGTAAAGATCCTGGAGCTGTTGGTGGTAATGGCACGCGTGAGAAAGATGTAAATTTAGCAGTTGCTAAGATTTTAAAAAATACAATTAATAATACTAAAGGATTTCGGGCAATCCTTACTCGTAACGGGGATTACTTCATAACTCTACGTAAACGTTTGGCAATCGCTCATAATCATAGGGCAGATATGTTTATTTCTGTTCATGCTGATGCTTATAGGTATAGAGATGCTCATGGTGCTTCAGTTTTTGCTTTATCTCAAAGGGGTGCAACTAGTGAAGCTGCTCGCTGGTTGGCAGAAAAAGAAAATGAGTCAGAACTGGGGCAGGCGATCTTTGATAAAAATGCATTATTGCGATCGGTATTAATTGATTTGGCTCAAACAGCAACTATTAGCGCAAGTTTAGATATTGGCGGCAGAATTTTGCAAAAATTAGAGACAGTTACTAGCTTGCATTCGCGGCGTGTGGAGCAAGCGGCATTTGTGGTTTTAAAGTCTCCTGATATTCCGTCATTACTGGTGGAAGTAGGTTTTCTTTCTTATGCTAAAGAGGAATTAAGGTTACGTGATTCTCGTTACCAAGCTGAGATTGCTTCTAGGTTGGCTAATGGAGTCTGCTCGTATTTTATAAAACGGCCACCTTCAGGAACATATTTGGCCAAGATAAAACAACAGCTTAATCCTAGGATGACTGCTTTGAAAGATTCATGGTAGTAGTTTTTCTTTGGGTTTAGTTCTTGGCTTAGGTTGGCAAATTTGATAAGGGTATAGCTTTTATATTGTGTTTACGATAGCAATTATTGCTACATAATAAAATTTATCTGTATGTTATATCGGAGTTAATATATGAGTATAAAGCTTTTAGATTCTCATCTTGTGAGCCAAATCGCTGCTGGCGAGGTGATTGAGCGCCCTAGCTCTGTAGTAAAAGAATTATTAGAAAACAGTTTGGATGCTGGAGCTACAGAGATTAATCTTGAGATCGAAAATGGTGGTGCTAAATTAATTCGCTTACGAGATAATGGTTTTGGTATTGTTAAAGAAGATTTAAAAATGGCGATAAGCAGGCATGCCACAAGTAAAATTAAGACATTTAATGACTTAGAGCATGTTAAGAGTTTGGGGTTTAGAGGGGAAGCTCTGGCAAGTATCTGTTCTATAGCACGCTTTAAATTAATCTCTAAAGTTTCATCTGCTTCTACAGGTTGGACGATTTCTGTTGAGGGAGAGTCCGATGATTTGTTGTTACAGCCAAGCGCTCATCCAGTGGGGACAACTGTTGAGGTAAGTGATCTTTTTTTTAATATTCCAGTACGGCGTAAATTTTTACGTACTGAACAAACGGAATTTAACCATATTTTGCAGATGTTTGGGCGCTTAGCTTTAGGACGTTTTGATGTGGAATTTTTATTAAAGCATAATGGCAAAAATATTTGGTCATTGCCAATTGCTAGCACAAGCAAGGAGCGTGCAAATAGAGTAGGGGACATAGTTGGTAAGGAGTTTATAGAAAACGCTCTAGAGATTGATCTTGGTTCAGAATCTTTGGGTTTGAGTGGTTGGATATCTCAACCTCATTACACACGAAGTCAGCCTGATTTACAGTATTTGTATATTAACGGTAGAATTGTCCGTGATAAAACATTTTCTCATGCTATCAGGCAAGCTTACCAAGATGTTACTCATGGGCAGCGCTATCCTGCTGTAGTGCTGTATTTGAATATTGATCCAGCCTTAGTTGATGTGAATGTTCATCCCGCTAAATCTGAGGTGAGGTTTCGTGATAGCAGATTGGTGCATGATTTTGTTGCTAAAGGGATTCAACAGGCGCTCACAGTTGGTCAAAGTGGTGGTTTTAGTCAAGAGTCAGCTACTAACGTCGATAAAGAAAATGCAGCAATAAGAAAAGATTTTACCTCTATGCCTAGTCAGCGTTCATTTCAGCAGTCGTTGCCGCTTGTTGCAGCCGAAGAGAGAGAAACCTATGAAAGATTAACAACCTTTGCTAAAGAGATTGCCGCAACTGCTGATAAAAGTCCCCATGATTATTCTGCGCATAGTTCACCTGTTGTAGAAAAAGCTACTGTTAATGAAGCTATTCCACCATTAGGGTTTGCATTAGCGCAATTGCAAGGGGTTTATATTCTGGCGCAAAATAAAGATGGTTTGGTGATAGTAGATGTACATGCGGCACATGAAAGAATTAATTATGAGAGGTTAAAAACTGAGTATAGTTCCACAGAGGTGCCTGCCCAAATCATGCTTATGCCATTATCAATAGCTTTGAATGATGCTGAGATTAATTGTGTGGAATCAAATGGTGAGTTATTGCAAAAATTGGGATTTACAATTACCAGGTCCTCTCCCGGGAGTGTTTTGGTGCGTTCTGTGCCTGTGCTGTTAAAAGATACTAGCGTTGGTAAATTAGTTCGAGATATTATTGCTGATCTATTAACACATGACAGTTTAGATAGTGTAATCGAAAGTACTAATAAGATTTTAGCAACTATGGCTTGTCATAGTAGTGTGCGTGCCAATCAAAATCTGAGTATAGATGAAATGAATACTTTGTTGCGTAAGTTAGAAATAACTAACCATGGGGGGCAATGCGGTCATGGGCGTCCTACATGGGCCCAGATGACGATGGCTGCTTTAGATAAGATGTTTTTGCGTGGTAGCTAGATATTTACAAAAAGTTATTTAGGGCCATTGCTAGTTCTTTTTGCTAAAATTTAAGCTTTCCTTAAGAAACACTTGAATTCAATTTTATAAAACAGAGCTTTAGTTATAATCTAATTGTTTTTGATGGTTTTTTTAGAAAACTTTAGCAAAGTTAAGTTAAAAAACTTCATTTGCTGTATAAAATTTTAACTTTAAAAATATATAGCTAATATCTCATAAAAATTAGATTATTCTCTATTCTCCTAAAATTTGATATAGTTATTGTGTAAAATTGAAGAGGCAGGGATTGGTTTTAGACAAAATATGTTTAGTTTGATAGAGTTGCTAATATAAATTAATCACAATGGGGATGATCTATGATTAACACTATAATTGAGTTTGTATTTGGGGCTGCACTATTTATTAATGCAATATTATTTATTCCACAAGCTTACCGGATTTTTAAAGAAAAAACTTCTCAAGGGGTATCTCTATTGACATTTGCTGGATTTTTATTAATTCAGTTTACGATAGTTATGCATGGGATTATTAATCAGGACTCTTTGTTGGTGGTAGGTTATTTGCTAAGTATGTTAACCTGTGGGTTAGTTGTATTTCTGACTATTATGTATAGGAAGAATATACGTTGTTGTAGCGATATTATTTTAGAAGATATCTTGGAGCAATTGCCTGGGCACATTTATTGGAAGGATAAAAATGGTGTATGCCTTGGATGTAATCGTAGTAATTGGAGTGACTTTGGACTAAATTCCTTAGAAGAGTTTGTGGGTAAAACTGATCATGATCTTTTTCCTAAGGAACAGGCTGATAAGATTTTGGAAGCAGATCAAGAAGTGATGCGTACTGGTGAGGTTAAAGTTTGTGAAGAAGAGTTAACCGGCCTAAAAAAAGCGTTATATTTATCACATAAGATGCCGTTGAAGGACAGAAATGGTAATATAATAGGCATTCTAGGAACCTCGATTGATATAACTCCTGAAAATTATAAATAGCAGAGATTTACTATATTTAAGGCAGATAATATATATGGATAATTTATTGTCTGCCTTTATATGACGCCTGGTAAATGATTCTATAAAACTAGATCGTTGCTATGAAATTGGTTTGCTGTTTTATCGAGGAATAAAGGAGTGCTATGAGGTTGGTTAAAGGCGTAATTGAATTTTTATTTGGACTATCTATATTAAAGAGTTTTTTTGCATTTGTTTCTAAGACGAGAAATCTTTTTAAAGAAAATACGATGCATGGCGAGTCTTTATTGCTTTTTATTATTTTCTTATTTATTCAGCTTGCGATAATTTTATTTGGAATTATTAGTCAAAGTTATTTTCTAATAACCAGCTATTTATTGGTTGCTTTAACTTCAACCATAATCGTGTTCCTAATTTGGAATTACAAAAATAATAAGCAGCGTTATGGAGGAATAACTCTTGAAGATCTGTTGGAACAATTGCCAGGACATATTTATTGGAAAAATAGGGATGGGGTTTGTTTGTGTAGCAATAAACAGAATTGGAGTGATTTTGGGGTAAAATCTATAGATGATTATGTAGGTAAAACTGATCATGAGCTTTTTCCTAAGGAAGAAGCTGAGATGCTTAGGGAAGCAGATCAGGCAGTTATGAAAAGTGGTAAACTACAGATTTTTGAGGAGTTAATAACTGGTGGAGCAGAGCAGGCGTTATATTTATCACATAAGGCGCCATTGAGAGATCGTAACAATAAAGTTATTGGTATCATAGGGACCTCTGTTGATATCACAATATCAAAAAGAGAGACATTAGATAAGCTTAAGGTGCTTGAGAATATTATCGCCATTATGCCTGGTAATGTGTATTGGATGGATAGAAAAGGGCTGTATTTGGGATGCAATGATAATCAAGCAAGAGCGATGGGTTTAGTATTGCGTGACGATATTATTGGCAAAAGGAATGTTGATATTCAAGGTGCCGCAATTTCAGAAGTATTAGATCAAATTAATAATGATGTTATAAATACTGGAAAGACCATCACTATTGAAGAGCCGTCTGTATTATCAGATGGTAGAGAAGGGATTTTTCTTTCAACAAAAGCACCTCTTTATAATTACAATAAAAAAATTGTGGGTATTGTCAGCGTTTCTATCGATATTACTCAGCGCAAGGAAATAGAAAACGAAGCAGAGCGTTTAAAGCTTGAAAATCAACTGCAGAATATTAAATTACAAGAACAAGAGAAATTTAGGACGATTGCAGAGCAGGTGGCTCATGATATTCGTTCACCATTAGCTAGCCTATCTATGATTGTTGGGTCTTGTAAAGATATGTCTGAACCAGAGCGTGTAACATTAAGAGATGTTGCTTTGGGGATAAATGATATCGCAAATAATTTATTAAGTAGATATAAAAAATATGGTAATAAAGTTGATGCTGAATCGGTAAAATCACAGCATGTTTTAGTTTCTTTAGCTTTACTAGATATTTTAAGTGAGAAGAGGTACCAATATAAAAACTTACCAGTTAAATTCAATTCTTCTTTTGGTTTAGGAAGTGATTTTGCATCTATCAGCGCGAATCCATCTGATTTTAATCGTATGATATCCAATCTGGTGAATAATGCAGTGGAAGCGATAGAAGAAAAGGCAGGGAAGGTTGATTTACAGCTTAATCTAGATAGAGAGCATGTAAATATTGTAATTACAGATAATGGTAAAGGTATGTCACATGATGTTATTGATAAGATTATGAACAGTATTCCAGTGACCAGCGGTAAACGAGGTGGAACTGGTATTGGGTTTACCCAGGTAAGAGGAGCATTGCAATCTAGCAATGGGAGTATACAAATTAAATCAAATATTGGGGCTGGAACATCGATAATATTGACTTTCCCAAGGGTTGAACTTGCAGGTTGGTTAACGGAAGAACTAAGTCTGGATAGTGGTAGTACGGTTATTGTTTTAGATGATGATTTATCTATTCATGGTGCTTGGAAGGCTAGATTTGAAGGGTATAAATCAGATATTGAGTTGATTCATTATAAATCTGGTAAGGAGGTAATTGAGTTTGTCAGTAAGTTAACAATGGAAGAGAAAAACAAAGTGTTTTTGTTGTCTGATTTTGAATTGATTGGTCAGGAATATAATGGTTTACAGGTTATTGGTAAGACCTCCATGGAGGGTAATTCGATCCTTGTAACGAGTCATTATGGTAACGCGGATTTACTTAAATTGGTATTTAAGTCTGGGGTAAAGGTTTTGCCTAAACAGCTTGCGCCATACGTTTCGATTGTAATCAAAAACAGAGAGAACAATATCATGATTAAAAATAGCACTAAAAAAATAGATGTGGTTGTTATAGATGATGTTCAAATCTTTGCCGATTCTTTATCGGGATTTTTTCAAAGCAAATCTTTAATGGTGGATACATACTATAATCCAAAGCGTTTTTTGGCTAATCTAAACCAGTATTCTAAAAACACCAAGATTTGCATGGATAATCATTTTCAAGGAAAAATGACAGGGATAGAGCTGGCTAAATATTTGTATGAGATTGGTTATACACGGTTGTATTTAATTTCTGGCAAGGGTTTTGAGCAAGAGGAGATTCCTGATTATTTAACTGTGATTATAAAGGGCGATATGGAAGCTCTTAACAAGATCGCTTAAATTGAGTGTTGATTATTCTTGTAAATATCTATAAGAATGTTCAGATATCAGATCGCAGATTTGGTAGGATATTTTATATGAATCTTTTATTTGGTTAAGG
>JAHIYS010000007.1 GCA_018814965.1 Gammaproteobacteria bacterium | reverse complement strand
TAGAGCACTGCTTTCGGGAAGCAGTTGTCGGAGGTTCAAATCCTCTCGCCCCGATGAAAAAATAGTTTATAATTTTGTCAAATAAACTATAATGAAGTTATAAAATATAAAGGGTTCAAGCTTATGCTTAAGATTAAAGGAAAAATTTTAAAATGGATTTTGTCCATTTGTTTTATAATCAGTATGACAGGATGTGCTACTAGCAAGTTCCCTTCAGCTGATCCACAAGATCCTTATGAGCACTTTAATCGAAAGGTTTTTGCCTTTAATATGGCGGTTGATCGTGCTCTTTTCCGTCCTATAGCTAAGAGTTATGATGCAATTTTACCATGGCAAATGAAAGCAGGGGTCCGTAATGTTTTTGGCAATATTGGTGATGTGACTTCAATTGCTAATGAAGTTTTGCAGTTACATTTTGCGCAAGTAGTAGCAGATATGGCTCGTGTAGTTATTAATACTACCGTTGGTATTGGTGGGTTATTTGATGTCGCAACACGTCTTGGTTTAGAAAAAGATAAAGAAGATTTTGGTTTGACATTAGCTACTTGGGGTTCCAAAAATACACCATACATAGTCTTGCCATTTTTAGGTCCATATACGATTAGAGATGCTGTTGGTATGCCTATAGATTACTTCTTGTTTAGTATTTGGCCTTATATAAAATGGGATGCTATTCGTTATGGAATGCAGGCTACATCAGCGGTACAGCGTAGAGCTTCACTGTTGGCTGGGGATGAGATTATTGATCAAGCATTTGATCCTTATATTTTCATGCGTGATGCTTATTTACAGCGCAGAGCATATTTAGTTAAAGAAGCTAAAGAGGAGCATGTGGTGAAATATGTCGGTTATAATGGTGTTATTCATCGGCGCCATAGGTCTATCCCTGTTAGTAGTGTTTTGGCTGATTAATTAAAAAGCGGTATTCAA
This sequence comes from Gammaproteobacteria bacterium, assembly GCA_018814965.1. GTDB lineage: Bacteria > Pseudomonadota > Gammaproteobacteria > UBA9339 > UBA9339 > UBA9339. Next base: position 1,200 of record JAHIYS010000007.1, on the reverse strand, counting down.
AAAACAGCAAAAACCCCGGTTTTGTGTGTTCCAATTGTCCTGTCTTGATTGAAGAATCTAGGATCATTATGGAGCTGTTGCAATCCGAAGTTTTTTGCTGTTTTTCTGTTGTCTGGCGGCGAAGACCGCAGGATCCAGAACGCAAGATTTTCAGATTGTAACACCCCCATTATTTATTTTATTGGCGATAAGAATGTTTGCAAAAGATAACAAGCTTGGGTTGTATGCGCTAATTGCGATGTGTGTTGGTCCTATGATTGGCGCTGGGTTGTTTGCTTTGCCCCAGAATATAGCATATACCACCGGAGTAGCAGCTATGCTCATTGGGTGGGTAATCACATTTTTAGGGATGTTTTGTCTTGCTAAAGTTTTTCAAAATTTATCCGTAAGACGTTCAGATTTAGATGCTGGTATATACGCATATGCCAAAGCAGGATTGGGGGATTACATCGGGTTTAATTCTGCATGGGGTTATTGGATTTCAGTATGGTTGGGTAATGTCGGCTATATAATTATGCTTTGTACGGCATTATCTTTGTTTTTCCCCTTTTTTGGCGATGGTACTAGTTGGGGAGCTTTAGTTTTTAGCTCAATAATTATTTGGGGGGTAACTTATTTATGTTTGCGCGGCATAAAGTCTGCTGTATCGGTAAATATTGTAACGACCGCAGCTAAAATCATTCCGATTCTGGTTTTTATAATAATAATAGCCTGTGCTTTTAATTATAGATTTTTTGTTTTCGATATTTGGCAAACTGTCGAATTAGGTTCAATGACTAACCAAATAAGAAATATGATGTTAATTACAGTATGGTTATTTATTGGCATTGAAGGCGCTAGTGTATTTTCATCTAGAGCAAAAAAGAGAAAGGACATTGGTCGAGCTACTATAATTAGTTTTCTAGTGATGTTTTTTATCTTAGTTGCAATATCTATTTTACCATTTGGAGTCTTAACACAAGCAGAGCTTGCTGTTTTAAAAGATCCATCAACTGGAGCGTTGTTGTCCCATATTGTTGGTAAGTGGGGTAACGCTTTTATGAATCTTGGTTTGACTATTTCGGTTTTAGGGTCGTTTTTATCTTGGGTTTTTATAGCAGCAGAGGTGCCATTTATTGCTGGGGAAAAGGATGGCTTGTTTCCTAAGGGTTTTACTTTAAAGAACAAAGCTAATTTCCCTGTGGGGGCTTTGTTGATAAC
>JAHIYS010000112.1 GCA_018814965.1 Gammaproteobacteria bacterium | reverse complement strand
ACGTGACCTATTGTACCTATGTTTATATGTGGCTTCGTTCGTTCGAATTTTTCTGCCATTTGGATATCCCCCACTAAAATATATTATTGTTTTTACTTACTCTTTAATCATTAATCAAAATGTTATATACATAATTTTTACATCTAACAACTGTTTTTTACTGCTTTTTTATTATTGTCTCAGCAACATTGGCTGGCGCTTCATTATATTTCGCAAACTCCATGGTGTATGTCGCACGCCCCTGACTCATTGAACGCACATCAGTAGCATAACCAAACATTTCACCCAAAGGAACCTCTGCTTTAATAATCTTGCCTGATGGACCCTCGTCCATAGCTTGAATAATACCGCGACGTCGACTTAAGTCACCAACAACATCACCCATATATTCTTCTGGAGTGACCACCTCAACACTCATAATTGGTTCTAAAAGAACCATATCAGCTTTAAGACAACCCTCTTTAAACGCCATTGAACCGGCTATTTTAAATGCCATTTCACTAGAATCAACATCATGATAGGAACCATCAAACAAAGTTACTTTCATATCAACTACTGGATATCCAGCTAAAACCCCGTTTTCCATCTGTCCTTTGATACCCTTATCAACAGCTGGGATGTATTCTCTTGGAATTACTCCGCCAACAATATCATTTACAAATTCGTACCCTTTGCCGCGTGGCATTGGCTCAATCTTAATCCAAACATGTCCATACTGACCACGTCCACCAGATTGTTTTATGTATTTACCTTCTTGCTCAATAGATTTCTTTATCGTTTCACGATAAGCAACTTGTGGCTTACCAACGTTAGCATCAACACTAAACTCACGCTTCATACGGTCAACAATAATTTCTAAATGTAACTCTCCCATCCCTTCGATAATCGTCTGACCTGACTCTTCATCAGTATGCACACGAAATGACGGATCTTCTTGGGCAAGCTTATTAAGAGCAATACCCATCTTTTCTTGGTCAGCTTTAGTTTTAGGCTCAACAGCTACTGAAATAACAGGCTCTGGAAACTCCATACGCTCTAGTGTGATGATATTATCTTCATCACAAAGGGTGTCTCCAGTAGAAACTGTTTTTAAACCAATCGCTGCTGCAATATCACCAGCATAAACCTCTTTGATTTCTGAACGAGTATCTGCATGCAACTGTACAATACGACCAATACGCTCTTTTTTAAACTTAATTGGGTTATAAACAGCATCACCAGAACGCAAAACACCGGAATAAACCCTAAAAAATGTTAAGGCACCAACAAACGGATCAGTAGCAATCTTAAAAGCTAAAGCAGCAAAAGGCTCTTCATCAGAAGATTTACGAATAGCTTCGTCGCCATTTTCTAGCAACCCTTTAATCGCAGCAACTTCATCTGGAGCTGGTAAATAATCAATTACAGCATCCAATACCGCTTGCACACCCTTGTTCTTAAAAGCTGATCCACAAAAGACTGGAACAATACTATTAGCAATAGTCAGCTTTCGGATAGCAGCCATAAGCTCAGCTGCGCTTACCTTCTGCCCCTCTAAATACTTATGCATCAATTCTTCATTAGCCTCAGCAGCCTGCTCAACCAATTTTTCATGGAGCCCATCACATAACTCTTGTAACTCTGCTGGAATAGCTTCTTCTCTATATGTCATCCCTCTATCGCTATCATTCCAATAAATTGCTCTCATAGCGACAAGATCGATAACACCTTTAAAATTTTCTTCTTTATCGATAGGCACCTGCATAATTGCTGGCCTTGCGCCTAAACGATCTTCAATTTGTTTTGTTACTCTGAAAAAGTCTGCTCCCGCACGATCCATTTTATTGATAAAACAAATTCTTGGGACTTTATACTTGTTAGCTTGACGCCATACTGTCTCAGACTGAGGCTCAACACCACCAACAGCACAAAAAACAACCACAGCACCATCAAGCACTCTTAAAGAACGCTCAACTTCAATAGTGAAATCTACGTGGCCTGGGGTGTCAATAATATTAATGCGGTGCTCTGGATACTGCTTACTCATACCACTCCAACGACATGTAGTCGCTGCTGCAGTAATAGTAATACCTCTTTCACGCTCTTGATCCATCCAATCCATTACAGCTGTGCCTTCATGCACCTCGCCCATCTTATGAGAAACCCCAGTGTAAAAAAGGATTCGCTCTGTAGTCGTGGTTTTACCAGCATCGATATGGGCAGTAATACCAATATTTCTATAATTTTTTAATGAATGTGTACGTGCCATAGCCCCTTTACCACCTATAATGCGCAAATGCTTGATTAGCTTTGGCCATCTTATGAACATCTTCTCTTTTTTTAACCGCTCCGCCTTTACCTTCAAGAGCGTCTGAAATTTCTCCAGAAAGACGCATTACCATACCCTTTTCTCCGCGAGAATTAGCTGCATCAACCAACCATCTCATAGCTAAGGCAAGACTTCTATTCGTCTTAACCTCAACGGGCACTTGGTAAGTAGCACCACCAACTCTACAGGATCTTACCTCTACTGTAGGTCTTACGGCTCCTAAAACCTTTTCAAACAATTCAAGAACAACCTTACGCGCGTTTTCGCTTGAGTCGATAGTTCCTTCACTTTTGGCTTTGGTATCTGCCACTCTCTGCAAGGCACCATAAACAATTTTCTCGGCAACAGCTTTTTTGCCACCGCACATTAAAACATTAATAAATTTAGCCAATACCTGACTGCCAAATAATGGGTCTGGTAAAATTGCTCTTTTTGCCGCTGCTTTTCTTCTAGCCATAAATTTTGCCTAATAATAACTGGCGCCAGATTTTGCTCTGACATCAATAACTCTTGTTCTAACCCCCAACAACCTTTTGCTCTGTCTGGTACCAGAGTAAACTCTGACAGCAGAATGTATTAGTTATTTCTTCGCTTTCTTAGCTCCATACTTCGACCGCCCCTGCTTACGACCTTGAACTCCGGTAGTATCAAGACTACCTCGCACAACGTGATATCTCACACCTGGCAAATCTTTAACACGCCCACCCCTAATTAATACCACAGAGTGTTCTTGTAAATTATGCCCCTCGCCACCGATATAACTTGACACTTCCATGCCATTAGTTAAACGCACACGAGCAACTTTACGTAAAGCTGAGTTAGGTTTCTTAGGAGTGGTGGTATAAACACGCACACAAACCCCTCGTTTTTGTGGACAACCAGCCAAAGCTGGAACCGGATTTTTACTCGGTCTTACCTTTCTAGAGCTTTTTACCAACTGATTTACAGTAGCCATTATTCTTTTCCATATATATATCACAGGATGGATGCGCGATTCTAATGAGCCAAACCACCTATGTCAAGCAAAAACACTATTATCTTATACAACAATTTTTTTATATACCTCTTAGTACTCCAAAAGGCCCAAAAACCCAAAAAAATCCAGAGATTAAACCCATATATCTAAGGTTTAATCTCTAATCTCTATGCATCCGTAGATCTTAAAGCATCACCAAGAGCTTCTTCAGCTTTCTGCGCCATCGAGATGGCTTCTGCCTCTATCATTTCTTCGGTCTTTATCTCAACCTGACGCTGTTTATGGCGCTCTGCATGATGAGCAAATCCAGTACCGGCTGATATCAACCTACCAACAATAACATTCTCTTTTAGGCCACGCAGATGATCCTTCTTACCGTTAATTGAAGCCTCGGTAAGCACCCTGGTGGTTTCTTGGAAAGAAGCCGCTGAGAAGAATGACTCTGTAGCAAGAGAAGCCTTAGTTATACCTAATAATAACAGATCAAATTGAGCCTGACATTTATTTTCTTCAAGCATTAACTTATTTTCTTCAAGCACTGTTGTCTTTTCTAGCTGTTCCCCTTTCAAAAACTTAGTATCACCTGGATCGGTAATAATAACCTTTCGTAGCATCTGACGCAAAATAACTTCAATATGTTTATCATTAATTT
>JAHIYS010000111.1 GCA_018814965.1 Gammaproteobacteria bacterium | reverse complement strand
TGCCACGCTTACTTCGTAAGCTCGCAATGACGCTTTTATTAGTATAGCGGTGTGCTTAAATCTGAGGTTTTTGTCGTAACAAGAAGCGCAGCAACGAAGCAAGCAATGTTTGATTTTTGCCGTCATTGCGAGAAGCGCAGCGACGAAGCAATCTTTGGTATCAGAGTAACCTCTTCATAAAACAAGAAGAGGGTGCTAAGCCCATCTTGGCGACACAATATGACAATAAAAGATTTTCAGCAAGATATGAAATCTAATATTCCAGTTATTCCAATGAAAAAATTACTCGGCATGACTATAAAATATTACAGCTGGATGGGCAATTGGTGTATGCCTTGGTTTGGTCTTTTGACACATGGGCATCATTGAATTTATAAGCTGTGGCGCCGCTGTTGCAGCAATTAGAGCGACACTCTGCGGCATTATTAGCTGGGTTATTCATAGTGGCGGCGCTCATTAAACAGGTGCAGATGCCATTGCCGCCAGACACTATTTTAATTTCAGTAGAATTTATCCGCTTCATGATTGCTCCTATAAGTTTTTATACACTATTATGATTTGTAACCGATTCTAAACAGCAGCACCATTATACAATTCTAATTCTGCTTTTCAATTATTAAATTTAATAGCTGTTTTAAATTCAGGTAGCCTGAGGCTTTAGCCTGAGCTATAATGAGATTTCATGGTTCTAACTGGAAAAGGATTTTAGTATGATTATGTCAATAAAATTTCTGGCAAGACTTTTGCGAGCCAAGTTTAGTATTAGATTGAGTATACTCAGCATATTGCTAATCTTGTTAGTTGGTGTTTCTGTCATAATAATCGGGATCAATTATTTTTCTACTAATTCTATTTTAGTCACATCTGCGAAAGACACCCTCACTCAGTCTAGCGGTAAAATTGCTTCGGAAATCGAAAATTATTTACAACCCCTAAATACTAAGGTTTCAACAGCCCACCGAATGTTTAAAGAGCGAGTTACTGATCCTAGGCAGGCGGAATTTACTAGGTTTTTATATAGCCTTATTGTCGATGATAGCAATCTGTCAGGGGTTTACTGGGGAGATCCACAGGGTAATTTTTACTGGCTAAATAAAGAGAAAGGTGGGTTTGTAGAGGAGGTTATTCTCCGTGATAATAATGATAATATTATTAGTTCTAGGCTGAGGAATTTTGATGGCGCTGGGAAGCTAATAAGTATAGAAAACTTGACTAAAGATATTTTAGATCCACGTTTAAGACCATGGTATCAACAAGCGCAGATCCATAAAAATCTTATTTGGGTTGTTTACCGTTTTGTTAGGATTGGGGAGCAAAAACCGCAGCTTGGAGTTACTTCTACATTTCCTGTTTATGATGTCAAAGGGGATCTTAAAGGTGTTTTTGGTATAGATATATTGCTTGGGGAGCTTTCTAGCCATGTAAAAAATATTAAGCTTAGCAATAATAGCTTTATTTTTGTGGTTGATATGAGAGGAGAGTTGATGACTGCGTATACTCCTCAAGGTGATCTTACGGTATTTAATGAAAACACTCCTAATATTACTCAAATTAAAGCCACATGGTTACAGGAATCTTTTAATATCTTTAAAAATGACCGCAAATCACCGTTTATTTTTTCTTCTGAGGGCAAGAGATATATTGCTTCATATGAAAAAATATCAGGTGTAAAGAGTGATTATCCATGGTTTGTTGCAATTGTTACTCCTATTGATGATATTATTGCTCCGCTTCATAAAATTGTTTTGATAGGTTCCATATTTACCGGATTATCACTTTTGCTTGGTATCATTCTAGCATCGATTTTTTCATTAAGTTTAAGTCGTCCAATTAGGAGATTAGCTGAAGATGCTAATTTAATCTGTCAGTTGAAATGGGATGGGATTCATTATCTTTTTTCTAGGATAAAAGAGATCGCTGATATGGCCGACTCTTTTATGAAAATGAAGAACGCATTGCATTCATTTCAACGTTATATGCCAATTACTTTGGTGAAAAAATTAATTATTAGTAATAAGGTTGCTACAGTTGGGGGGGAGTCCAAGGACTTAACCTTGTTTTTTACTGATATTCAAGATTTTACGCGGCTTTCTGAGGGTCTTGAGCCTGAAGAGATAATGCTCTATTTGTCTGAATATTTTCAGTGCATTACCAAGGTGGTGATTGAAACTGGTGGTACGATCGACAAGTATATTGGAGATGGTGTTATGGCATTTTGGGGTGCGCCGATTGATGATGCTGATCACGCGTTACATGCATGTCAAGCTGCACTTAGAGCGCAAAAAACTCTGCAGGAGTTGAATTTAAAATGGCGCCAGGAAAACAAACCGGAAGTAATTACTCGTTTTGGCATTAGTTCTGGTCGAGTGATTGTTGGTAATGTTGGTTCTGATGATAGATTGAGTTATACCTCGTTAGGAGACCCAGTTAATCTAGCTAGTCGTTTAGAAGGATTAAATAAAATTTATGGCACGACCATTATGGTTAGTGAATTTGTTTATGAAAAAGTTAAAGACCAATTTAAATTCCGTTTGCTAGATAGGGTGGCAGTAAGAGGTAAAAAGCAGGGCGTATGTATTTATGAGTTAATAGGGGAGCGCGATCCTAAGAATGATTTGGCATGGGAGCAATATAATAGTGATTTTCATCGAGCTTTTTCTAGCTATGAATATGGTGATTGGCAGACCGCATTAGATATTTTTATAGAGTTAAATAAGCAGTATCCACATGATAAGGTTGTAAAAATACTTATGAGCCGTTGTTCTGGTTTTATTGCAAATCCTCCAGTACAATGGGAAGGTGTTTGGGTGATGGAAGATAAATAATTAGCAGCGATGACGACATTATTTTTCTTAAGGAATATAAATGACACTGTCGGTTGAAATGAAGGGGTCAGACCTGTTCTTTTCTGACCCCTTTTTTAATCGTTGTATTTCTTTATATCAAGAGAATGATCTAGCTTATCTACCATCACTGTTGCGGCACAATCCCCTGTTACATTTACAACAGTTCTGAACATATCTAGAATACGATCAATACCCATGATTAAAGGGATCCCTTCAATCGGTAGGCCTATAGATGGCAAAACCATGGCTAACATAAGAACTGCTCCGCTGGGATATCCTGCTGATCCAATGGATCCAATGGTGGATGTTATGATAAGGATTATATACTGATGCGAGGTTAATTCGATTCCTGCTATTTGGGCAAAAAATAAAGCACAAATGGCGATATATATTGCTGATCCAGTCATATTGATAGAGGCGCCAAGCGGTAAGATGAATCCGGCGACCCGTTTTGAAACCCCTACTTTGTTTTGTAGATCACCAATAGCAGTAGCTATAGTTGCTTTGCTGCTTGAGGTAGCAAATGCGATTGTTTGGATATTAAAGGTTTTTTTATAAAATTTTAAAGGGTTTAATCCCGATATTAGTATCATGATGCCAAATAGTAAGTACTGAATCACAAAAGCTGTCATAATTACTGCGGCTAGTTTTCCTAGGCTTAGGATTAAAGAAAATCCATATGCTCCTACGATCCACATCATAATAGCAAATACGCCGACTGGAGTGGTTTTGATTACCAAATCAACCATCTTAAATACTACGCTGGTGATAGAGGAGATCATTTTTTTGGCATCATTAGCTTTTTCCCCTGTTAGGATAAGAGCTAATCCCAAAATAAAAGCAAAAACTACTACTTGTAATGTATTCCCATCAGCCATGGCGCCAATCGGATTGGTTGGGAACATATCAACTATAATTCCAGATAGTGTTGTTTTGGTGATGGTGGCGTTAGTTATATCCAAGCCATGGTTGGTTAATTGAACCGCTAGTCCTGGTTTAAAAAATGAGGCGAGAACAATGCCTAGTGTTACAGCAATTATCGTGGCTACTGCATATATTGCTGTAGCTTTTAGGCCAATACGTCCCAGAGAGCTTATGTCGCTAATATTTGTTACGCCATAGAGAATGGCGAAAAATACGGTTGGTATGACAATCATCCTCACCATATTCATGTATATGGTTGCGATTGGTTTAGCAATAAGGTGATATTCTTGGAATACGTAGCCACATATTGCACCAAGAATCATCCCTATAAGAACTTTTTGCCATAGATTTAATTTCATATATCATTGTCTAGTAACATAAAATTTTTGTAAAAGCAAGAAGAAGAAGGGGTCAGACCCTTATTATTGACAACGAGGTACGAGTGTAATGCTGATGAGATTGTCAAGTATAAGGGCTTGATCCCTTCTGGTTGCAACCATCTGATTTAGGTTTATAATCAACTTTTAAAAATCAAATGGTTAGGATGGTTATGAAGTTCGGAATCGATGCTCTTAGTTTTTATACCCCCAATTATTATTTAGATTTAAAAACTTTTGCCATGGCACGGTGTCATGATGTTTCTAAGTTTTATGACGATCTGGGGCAAAAAAAGATGTCGGTTGTGCCTCCAAATGAGGATGTGGTGACCTTAGCGGCTAGTGCTGTTTGGGATATTTTACAAAATAATGATAGTTCAGATATTGAAATGGTTTTGTTTGCTACTGAAACTGGAGTAGATCTTTCTAAAGCAGCTGCAACCTATATACATAAATTATTTAATTTGCCCAAGCGCTGTCGTGTAGTTGAATTGAAACAGGCTTGTTATGGCGCTACCTTTGGTTTACAAATGGGGCTTGCATGGTTACGTCAGAATGTAAGCAAAAAAGTTCTGCTAATCGCTTCTGATATTGCACACTATGAATTTAATTCTGCAGCTGAATCATCTCAAGGCGCTGGTGCAGTTGCGATGTTGCTTAGCGCTAATCCGCGATTGCTTGAGATTGATCCGGGGGCTGGATTTTGCACTCAAGAAACGATGGATTTTTGGCGCCCAAATTACTCTGACAATGCCTTTGTTGATGGGCGTTTATCATGTGAAGTTTATATTCGGTTTGCTGAGGAAACTTGGCGGCAATATGCTGAATTGACCGGGCGTGAATTTGCCGATCATGACCGGTTTTGTTACCATGTGCCGCTATCAAAATTGGTCGAAAAGGCTCATAAAAGATTAGCAAGAATAAGTGGGCAGGGAAATTTAACCAAAGAACAGTATGAGCATCAGATCGGTAGCTCTTTAATTTACAATCAAGAGGTTGGAAATTGTTATACCGCATCATTATATTTAAGTGTTATCTCTTTGCTTGAAAATGTAAGTGATGACCTTACAGGTAAACTAGTGGGGCTATATAGTTACGGTTCTGGTAGTGTAGGGGAGTTTTTTGCAGCACGTGTGGTTGCAGGTTACAAGCGGTGGTTGCGTTTTGAAAATCACCAAAAAATGTTAGCTAAAAGACAGGAGTTGTCTATAGTTGAATACGAAGATTTTTATAGTTTTAAAATACCTACAGATGGCGTTTTGTTTGAATTACCAGTGTGGAGCGTTGGAAAATTGCGCTTAAAATCTCTGGAACAACATCAAAGGGTTTATGAAAGGGTGGAGTAAGTAAAATGCAAGATATAGTAGTAACCGCTAGAGCCCCTGGGAAGGTGATTTTATCTGGAGAGCATGCTGTTGTTTATGGGAGGCCTGCTTTAGCTTTAGCGATCGATCATTTTGCTACAACTACTATTAGCACTAAATCTGGTCATGGAATCTACTTTGAGTTTTTGAATGATAATTTGAAGCACATGATAACTTTGCATGAATTGCATGAATTGAAAGAACAAATTTCTAAGCGTTATCGAAAGTTTACTGTCGGTAAATGTCAAATTAAAGATGTTATTCGCTGTCCATTAGAGTTGGTGCAGTATGCTTTTATTTATATGATGGAGAATTTGTTTTTAACGATAAATGGCGGCATAAAAATTCAAGTAGAACTAACGTTGCCAATCGGTTGTGGTATGGGTGCTTCAGCAGCGGTTATTTTAAGTTTGATTCATGCTTTGGTTACTTATTGTGGTCAGGAACTTACAGTAGATAAGTATTTGTATTTTGGTAGAGAGATTGAAAACTTACAGCATGGACGTTCAAGTGGTTTAGATCTATTTTTATCACTTCATGGGGGCTGCTATTTTTTTGCGGCTGGAGAGACAAACAAACGTCACTTGCCTAATATTCCTTTTGTTTTGGTCAATACTGGTAAAGCTGAAGCTTCTACAGGAGAATGCGTGGAGAAAGTTTCTGAATATTTACAAAATAGTTCCCTTGCTGACGATTTTAGCCAAACTACGGTGGCGATGGATCTGGCTTTACAGAATAACGATTTATTAATGTTGCAACAATGCATAAGAAAGAATAATGAGCTGTTGTATGAGATAGGGGTGGTGCCAAAAAAAGTATCAGATTTTATTGCAGAGGTAGAGGCTCGTGGTAATGCGGCTAAAATCAGTGGTGCTGGTGCTATTTATGGTGATAAAGCTGGTATTGTTTTGGTTGTTGGTGATCAGGATATTTCTGATATTGTAGCGCAACATGATTATGAGATTTTGTCGGTACAAGGGGAATCTAATGGACTCTGTCTCGTATAAGGTTTCGGCTCCAGGAAGTTTAATGCTTTTGGGGGAGCATGCGGTTTTATATCGTAAACAAGCAATTGTCACCGCGATTAATCATCGGATTAAAGTTAGTTTAACCCCTCGTTCTGATTATAAAATTAATATTGTTTCTTCATCTTTTGGTAATCATTTGGTTTCATTAAATAAGTTTAAAATTATCAGGCCATATGATTATGTTTTGACTGCAATTAAGAAGTACTTAAACAAAATAGATTGCGGCTTTACTTTGAATATTTACGCTGATTTTTCTAGCAATGTTGGTTTTGGTTCCTCTGCTGCGGTTACAGTAGCTACGCTTGGTGTTTTGCATCAGTGGCTTTCTCAAAAAAATATTGATTACATGGCTCTTTATCGCCAAGCAGTTTCGGTAGTAAATTTGGTGCAAGGTTCTGGTTCAGGAGCTGATGTTGCTGCTAGTGTTTTTGGTGGTGTACTTGCATATAAAAGGGAGCCGATTGTAATTAAGAAAATAAATGATTCTTTGCCATTGGTTGCAGTTTATTCTGGTAGTAAAGTTGCAACGGCCGAGGTTATAAAGATAGTAGCTGCTAGTCGCAAGAGGTTTCCTAAGGTTTTTGCTAGCATTTACAATGCGATAGATAGTTGTGCTCAAGAAGCTTCAGTAGCCATAAAAAATAATGATTGGTCTCGATTAGGGGAGTTAATCAATATACATCAAGGGTTGCATGATGCTTTGGGTGTAAATAATACCATGTTGTCAGAACTTGTTTTTTCCTTGCGCAATAAGCCTCATATTTATGGGGCTAAGATCTCCGGTTCTGGTTTGGGTGATAGTGTTATTGGTTTAGGTAAAGTTAAAAAAGATGGTTTCCCCGAGAATAAAATTCAGAAGAAATATGGTGTTAAACAAATCGATGTTGCAGTTAGTCCAACGGGGTTTGTTTATGAAGCTTAACGAGTATAGAT
>JAHIYS010000110.1 GCA_018814965.1 Gammaproteobacteria bacterium | reverse complement strand
CGATCTTGTAACTCCATCATCTTACAAAGTTTTTTATGAACAAAAATATAAAAGTTGACCCTAAAAAATTTTACGCCTATCTTAAATATTGTCGTTATGCTTAAAGCGCCCGTTGAATTTGTGCTTTTATCTCTCACAAAACACTCTTTTGCTTTAACTAAACAAATGTTTTTTAATCATGGAGATTTTATTTATGCAAACTTTTTTTACCTCGCCAATTTTTATTATATCTGCGGTCTTGTTCTTATTCTTCATAAAGGGGATACACATAATTCGACCAACCCACAGAGGATTAGTTGAAAGATTAGGCAAATATCATCATTTTGCCTCCCCGGGATTTAATTGGATTATCCCCTATGCTGATCAAATAGTTATGATAAATATCACTGAACAAATGGTCAATGCAGAGCCACAAGAGATCATCACTAACGACAACTTAAACGCTAGAGTAGATGCCCAAGTGTATTTCAAAGTAAAAGATGATGAAGACAGTATAAAAAACTCCCAATATAAAGTTAACAATTATGAATATCAGATTGTTAACCTAGCAAGAACTACTTTGCGTAATATAATTGGTACTTTAACTTTAAAATCTGCCAATAGCGAACGAGGCAAAATCAATGAGGAGTTACATAAAACCCTAAGAGTTGAAACCAATACTTGGGGACTTGAAATTGTCCGTACTGAACTTAAAGAGATCGATCCTCCTAAAGATGTTCAGGAAACAATGAATAAAGTGGTAAAAGCAGAAAACGAGAAAATTGCCGCAATTGACTTTGCTACAGCTGTCGAAACCGTTGCGGATGGCGAACGCCGCGCCCAAATAAAAAAAGCTGAGGGATTGAAGCAATCGAAAATTTTGTCTGCCCAAGGGGAATCTGAAGCTATCCGAATGGTTAATGAGGCCGCAGAAAAATACTTCGTTGGCAATGCTCAAGTTTTACGGAAGTTACAAGCACTAGAAACATCCCTGGAAAATAATACTAAAATCGTGGTGCCAGGAAATGCGGAGTTAATAAATGTTATCGGCGAAATGGCAGGGGTGTTACCTATAAAAAGAGAACCATCTTTGCAAAAAAACAGAGATTAATTGCTACAAACAAAATTTATCATTGCTCGCTTAGCAATTGATCTCTTTGCTTCGCATGCAATGATAAAACCCTGCTGCCCTTTTAAATTGGCCGTTACTCTTCTAGATCTTTCAGGTCTATTTAGAACTCTGGTTTTGCACACTAACTGACCTGGGATAAATTTCTTACCTCAGCCTCAAGCCCTTTTGCTATCGCTTCATAATCATCTTTTGCCCCCAATCTTACTCCTTGCTCTTTGAGTTGATCTGAAGTATACGGTTTACCAAAAGCAATATTAATTCGATTAAATCTAGGAAAAAATTTCCCCCGGGGTAAAGCTTGAAATGCTCCATCAATATGAACTGGTACCAACGGCACGCTCAACTCCCGCGCCAAAATACCCACTCCTTTCTTAAAATTTTGGATCGAGCCATCTGGTGATCTACCACCTTCAGGAAAAATACAAACTGCTTTGCCATTTCTTAACACATAACTACAGGCGCGCATCGAATCAACTAAATTTGTAGCGGGGTTAAGAGAAATAATTCTTCCAGTCTTTACTAACCCTCGCACCACAGGAACATCAAAATAAATATGATCGCCAAGAAAGAAAATCTTAACTCGTAACCAATTAGGGATAGATGCTAAAATCAAAAAAGCATCTAAATAACTCGGGTGATTAGGACACAAAATAAATGGCTTATCTTTCGGCAAGTTTTTTATTCCTGAAATTTTAATCCGCCATAACATCTTAGAAAGAACATACAACCCATAAGAAACCACTGTGTAAAAACCTATTGCCAAGGAACCTGGAGAAACATCAATCTTATCCATAATATTTTTTGCCGGATCTACCTTTAATACTTTTTGCCAAACTTTTTCTTTAACAAGCATTACAGATTGAACATCCCCGAGCCTTTGCTCAAGAATCAACTTATCCACTTTCAAAGCCAACTCTTTTACTGTAGATATTTTTGCCATTAAGGCCTCAGAGATTTTTATTCTAAACTGGCTTTCTAAAGCTGAAATCAATTCAATCCTACTCAAAGAATCAAATCCTAGATCCATGCCTAAATGATCGTTTAAATGCAACGGGTCTTTTAACTTTTTTTCCCCTGTTATTATAGTAGAAATTGTTTTATAAAGAGGGGAAGTAAGTATCTTTAAAGAGGACTCATCCAGCTCCTCCTCACACACAGCAGAACTAGCGCCCTCCAACTCATCCAAATACCTATCATAAATCTCATGACGTTTTAGTTTTCCCAAACCTGTCCTAGTAAGATCATCTTTGCTGATAATAAACCCCATAATACATTTATATAGCGGATAACCCTTAGAAAAGATATCAATCTCTAATTTGATCGTATTATAGATATCG
>JAHIYS010000109.1 GCA_018814965.1 Gammaproteobacteria bacterium | reverse complement strand
TGGATTGCCACGCTTACTTCGTAAGCTCGCAATGACGTTTCTTGTTTAGATTTTAGCAGTCCATATGTTGGATCCTGCGGTCTTCGCGCGGGACGACAATTGTATTAATCTTCCCGATATATTTCGATAATATTAGGCACTCTGCTGATTTTATTTAATATCTGGCTAAGAGGATTTAATCCTGAGATCTCGATAGTCATTTTTATCTTTACTGTATTCTCTTTTTTATCTGTTATGAGGTCAAGTCCAGTCACTAAGATTTTTTCTTCAGATAAAATGTTTGTGATATCGCGCACCAAGCCTTGTCGGGAAAATGCATTAATAACTATATCTACTGGATATTTTTTCTCCGTTTTATTGCCCCATGATACTGCAATAAAACGTTCAGAGTGGAGTTTTAAAATATTCAAAGCATTGGTGCAATCTGCGCGATGAATGGCAATCCCACGTCCTTGGGTGATATATCCTACAATATCCTCTCCGGGAATCGGTTTGCAACAGTTGGCTGTATGGATTAGGAGATTGCCGATATTCTGAATATTAATATCGGATGTATAGTGTTCTTTGCTTGGTTTTGCTAGATTAACTTCTTGGATAGCTTCAGTCGGAGTTTTTTCTGGTTCAATCTCTAAAGCGTTTAAAATGCTACTGAACTTTAAATCACTTGCGCCAAGTGCGGCTAGTAAATCTGCTGTGGTTTTAAAATGTAATTTATCTGCAGCAGTTTTAATATCAATTTTATTTAATCCCAGGCGACGTGATTCTTTATTAAGCAGTTCCTGTCCTTGAATCACATTATGTTCTTGGCTTTGTTTTCTAAACCAATGTAAAATTTTTGAGCGGGCGCGTGGGGTATTTATGAAGCCTAAGCTGGATATTAACCAGTCACGACTAGGGTTGCTAGCTCTGGATGTTAATATTTCTACGCGATCACCAGTTTTTAGTTTATAGGTTAAGGGAACTATGTTGTTATTTATTTTAGCCCCAACGCAGTGATTGCCCACTTCACTGTGGACATTATATGCGAAATCAAGTGGAGTGGCCCCAGTAGGTAATTCTAAAATGTCACCTTCAGGGGTAAAAACATAAATGTACTCGCTAAATAGTTGTTTTAGATTTACTGGGTTTTTTTCTGAGGTGGCTATCTCTTGTTGCCAGTCCATTACTTGTCGCAGCCATGATAGTTTGGTTTGATAGTCGGCTTCTTGTTTACCCTCTTTGTATACCCAGTGTGCAGCTACCCCTAATTCTGCTTGGTGATGCATGTCATGGGTGCGGATCTGAATCTCTATAACCCTATTTTTTGGACCATAGACTGCGGTATGAATTGAGCGATACCCGTTCGGTTTTGGTGCCGCTATATAATCATCAAATTCATCTGGTAGATATTTCCAAGTATTATGTACTAGACTTAAGGCTGTGTAACAGTCGGTAATTGTAGGGACGAATATACGTAGCGCACTAACATCATAAATGCCTTCAAGACCTATTTTTTTACGATTCATTTTGCGATGAATGCTGTAAATATGTTTGGCGCGCCCAGTGGCATGAAAGTTCTTTATTGATGTTTTTAGTAACATAGTTTGGAGCGATGAGGTTACTTCTTTAATGTATTCAGAGCTTTCTGGGAAGTTTTGTTCCAAAGATAGGGCTATTTCTTGATGTTTTTCTGGTTCTAAATATTTGAAGGCGAGATCTTCTAGTTCCCACTTTATTTGAGCAATGCCCAAGCGATTCGTGAGTGGAGCATAAATAGCCATAGTTTCAGTTGCGAGTTGATATTTTGTTTTTTCTGGAAGGATATTAGCTTGGCGCAAAATGCAAAGTTGTTCTGCAAGTTTTATGAGGACTACTCTGATATCATCAACCATAGCTAGAAACATCTTTCTAATATTATCTATATTATGTTGATATTTAGAGCGTCCTTGCATCCCTCGATAGAATTCACTGATACCTTTCATTTGCTCTACGCCATAAATTAGCTTGGCTACTTGTGTTCCTAGTTGTTCGGCAATGTCGTCAATTGTTAATCCGGTATAAGGGAGGCTTTTGTATAGGATCGCTGCAGCTAGGGTGGTGCTATCTAAGCATAATTGGTGCAAGATCTCAGCAGTCATTACACTCTGGATTATGTGTGGTTGATCATGTGAGCTATTATCTTCATTGGCTAATTGTGCTAACGATATTGCTTGCTTGATGATTTCAAAATCATCAGGGTTGAGCTCCGTTCTTATTTTTTGTAACCAGCCATCTGGGGTTAAGGTTTTCATGATCGGATAATTATAGTCTACTTTTTGACGGGACAAAATTTTTATATGTGCTCTTATTTATCTGATTGTATTTTAATGTAATTTAAATAGGCAAGGGTGTTTTGTAGTGTTTAGAATCTTGTTAGAAACTACATTTAAAAGTGATAAAGATGTTACAAAAGATACTGAGGTAAGAAATTAATTATCAATTTTTGTTTAATTAGTACCGCGATAATTTTTTAATTTATCAAGCTGTGGCGAGGTGGAGACGGTTTGATTGTGGTTGTTGTAATCTGAAAATCTTGGATTCTGGATCCAGCTGTCTTCGCTGCCCGATGACAATCATCAAGATCTATCATCCCGTTGAAAAACTGGGCTCAAAAAAATAGCAAAAAATTTTAGATTGCAATAGCTCCTTATTGCTGGCTATTAGTGATTGTAGCTTTAGCTTCCAAAAGTAGGATTGCCTCGATTGAGCTATTTTCCCCTGATGCTCCATTCCTGCTTGTTGGTTGGTGAGGAGATAAAAGTGTTATTTATCAAATATGGGGAAGTATTTATAGCATGTTGAAAGCTTCATAGAGACAAGACAAAACCGATAGTAAAGCCTTATTGGTTGGACCAAAGGTACAGTTTTATTAATTTTGTACCGGTCTCAGAATTATTAAAAAAATATTATTTTCATTTGGCTATTAACTATGGTAACATGCGCTCGCTGTAACATTTTGTTACAGGGTTTAATTTTGAAATTTTTAAATAGAAGGTATATATGGCAGATCGTGTTACTGGTTCAGTTAAATGGTTTAACGCTTCCAAAGGTTATGGTTTTATCCAAGTAGAAGGTGGGGAAGATGTATTTGTCCACTACCGCGCAATTCGTGGTGACGGCTATCGTTCTTTGAATGAAGGACAGAAAGTTGAGTTTACAATAAAGCCAGGCCCAAAAGGTCCTCAGGCTGAAGATGTATTGGCTCTAGAATAATATTTAAAGCTAAAATGTGCTCGCACTTGAATTTATACTCAGGTGCGGTGCCCTTGTTTTTGCTCTCTAGTAAGCCCCTAGCTCGGTTATGCTGCTTACCTTGTAATTTCCATCGTGTCCGCGATTCATAAATACAATAACGTCAATAGCTTCTTGAATCAAACGGGAAGGGATTGTGCTTACCGCTTCGTGTACTAAATCTTCCAAACGTGAAATTGTGGCTTCAGGGCTATTAGCATGAATGGTACAGATACCTCCAGGATGTCCGGTATTCCATGCCTTTAATAATTCAAGTGCAGCTCCATCCCTAACCTCACCGATAATAATACGATCTGGTCGCATACGTAAAATTCCTTTAACTAAGCTACGCATAGAGACGTTACTGGTTGTGGTAAGTTTTACACAGTCTTCGGCGTTAATTTGTAATTCAGGTAGGTCTTCTAATACTATAATTCTATCTTGGCAATCTTTTAGTTCATTTAATAGGGCATTAGCAAAAGTGGTTTTTCCTGAACCGGTACCACCGGCAATTAAAATGTTTTTACGTTCTTTGATGTTGGTGCGCAGCTGATTAGCTTGTTCTAAGGTTAAGCTTCCCGATTCAATATAGTTATCTAAAGTAAAAATACGAGTGGCTCGTTTACGAATGGTAAATGTGGGAGCTATAGCTACTGGCGGTAGCCATCCTTGAAATCTGGCGCTAGTTTCTGGGAGTTCACAAGAGATTTCAGGGTGTTCATAATCAGCGATCTCGTGATGGTATGCCGCTGCTAATTTTATGATATTTGCCGATTGTTTATCGTTAAAGATAATGCCAGTGAAATATTTTCCCCGATTGTATGCTTCAGCCCATAGTTTACCATCAGGGTTGAGCATGATTTCTATAACATCTGGGTCTTGTAAAAGTTCTACAATATCTTTGCCAAATGATGTGGTTAGCATGTCAAGATGGCGTTGTATGGTTTTATTTTCGAACATAATTGTCTATAAGTATAAGTTATAATTATTCAGCATAGTCTATTTTAGGTTTTTTCTCAATGATGATTCTAATTAGATTCATCCAATTGTTTATGGGATATCAATTTGTATTGTAAGTGAATATTGGTACCGCACGCCCTAAAATTTCCTGCAAAGAAACCACCCCAAAATATCGGCTATCAAAGGAGCGGTCACTTTTTGTACTGAGTAATAGGTATTGATTTTCTTTAAGTTTGTTACAAATTCTGGCTTGAGGTAATGGCTTGTTTTTAGCATAGGACTTATAAACGTGGCTTACTTTTTTGCCATTGACCCATACGATTTGATTTTTGATGCAAACATGGTCTTTGGGTATAGCAAAAACATATTTTATGATTAGTCCGCTATCAGGAGTCCAGTGCTGTTCTTTGATAAGATCACGGACATTTGATGGAGGAATGAACTCTACAATATCATGGCGAGCAATTTTTTTTGTAGGGATAATAAGATAAAAGCCTCGAGGCATGCTTGCGGTAGCAGAATATGTTATATGGTACCCGGTTTTTTTTATCCCGCTAATTATAAGAGCTAGAATCCCAATTGATATTAGGCTAAAAATCAAGGGGAAGAATTTTTTAGATGATCGAATTTTGAGCATTTTTGCTAATAAAAGTATTTTAATTGTTTTCTGTTTTTTCTTTCATTGCTTGAGCTACAGCAGCTTTTATTTTTTTTACGGTATTTTCTGAGAAGCTTTTTGATAATGTGGTGCTTGCTTGATTTAGAGCTTCTTTAGTTCCGAAGTTACCGCTTATTGGTGCTCCGGATGATGTGGGCATGGATGCTGCTGAAGAGGCGCTTGATATGCCTGCTTGAGTGTAATTGCTACCAGAAGAGGTGCTTGGTGAGATTGTTGTGGCAGCTTGAATATTAGGCATGCCGCTTGAAGATGAAGAGATAGAGGCTGGAGCTGATTCTCTTGTAACAGAGACCGCTGACCCGCCGCTGTTTAACAAGTTATCGCTTAATTCTCCTACAATTTGGCTAAGGACTTTTGGTAAATAAAATGCGAGAGATAAAAATAGTAACGCACTAAAAAATAATCCTAACGGTTGGTTAATGTTAAAATTAGTTGTGGAGGAAAGCTCAGTTAGATCAAAGCTATTCCATACAAGTACTGCCATCCCAATAATTATAATTAAGACCATAAGGCGTAACCCAGCTTGCAAAACCGATTGTACCGCTTTATCTAGCATGTTACGACCAGCTGAAAGAGCTCCAAAAGGTAATAATATCAAAGCACCAAAAGATACTACATAGAAACCAACAATTTGTACTACCATTTGGATCCCTAATAACCCGAATACGAGTAAGATCCCCATGCCGAGGCTAAGCTGAATCATGGCTAAACCAAAGATATTACTGTTGGCTGCGAGTTGTAATAGGTGTACACCGACATTGTATCCGTACTGCCAAATTTTAGCTGGATTAAAGACATATTGTGCAATTGAAGCATCATTTACTACTATGCCAGCCATTTGTGCAAAACTTTCTAAAATGGTGCTAAGAAGCCAAGGGTAGTTTTGGATAATAAAAAATATTATCCCAATTTTAATTATCTTAAAAAATAGTTTATCCCAGCCAAGATCACGTTGTAGTGCCCAAGCTAAGCCTAAAATAACTAGCTCTATAGATGCAAATAAATATAATAATTTAAACGCATAGCCAGCCATGGTTGCGAAAGCAACATTGATGTGTTCAAGAAAAGTAGCTTGAATAAGAGTAATTGCTCCTGGATCAATATTCATTATCTTGGTTCCAGATAAGATTCATTGACTATTTCTACGGCAACATCATCTTGGGGTTCAAAGCTTTCGAAGGTAGCATCTTTAAAAAGATTTTTTAAGCTGGCTTCATCCTCTGCTGTTTCTTTCATATCTTTATTTTTATCTTTCTCTAGTTCTTGCTCTGGGTTTGGAGGCTGGATTTCTGGCATTGATTCATCTTTTTTATGCTCATCTAATTTACTAGTAGCTTCGTTACGCGAGTTGTCGTCAAGTAATGATCCGTAAGGGCTGGTGCCAGCAAAAGCACTCATAGGGTATGAAATGCAAAAGGCTAGTATAATTAACCCACGATAAAATTTTATTAGCTTAGTTAATTTCATAATGCTAATACGTTTTTGGATTATACCTGGTTAGGACCATGTCTTTATTTACTACCACGTTAAACTGATGTCCTGGTCGTATGGTTATTGTAGGTGGTATGTTCATCGAACGAGCAGCAAGACTTTTACCAACATCGGTTATTCCCTGGGTGGCGCTTCTAAATCCACTTTCTTTTGCGCTTGGATATTGATCGCCGTGACTACGTTCTCTATCCGCACCCATTCCCCCGGCAAAACTTAGAACACCAGTAATTGTTGCGGCACCTATGACGCTTGCCCAATGATTATTAACATTCCCTTCAGTGCCTGCATAGCCACCTAAATCAGCGCTATTAAAATTACCTAGCAGGAGCGAAGAACCGTCTGGACGAATTAAACGATTAATTACGACCAAGGCTCTAGTTTGGCCATATGAGACACGACTACCCATGCCAGAATCATATTTACCTAATAACTTCGATCCTTTAGGAATAAGAAGGTATTTTCCACTAACAGTATCATAAATATTTTGAGTTATTTGCGCGACCACAGTTCCAGATGCCGATGTATTAATTCCGGTGATTAATGTGGCGGGCATTATAGTTCCAGCTTGAATCTGAAATGGTGATATCGGAGTAGCCATATTATGCATATCATAGATATCTGCAGGATTATCTTTGCCTTTCATTACAGCTAATTTTTGTTTATTACGCTCTTGCTCTTTAAACAACTCTTCTTGTTGCGGAGTTGCTACCAGATCATTAGCATTTTGGTTATTAGGTTGGAATTGACGGGATCCAGATTGTGAGCCGCCAACCAAATTATCAACTCCAGAGCCCAAACCATTAAATACTAGATCGCTAGTTTTAGCTCGTTGTAATGCTGGATCATCAAGACGTTTTTCTGGAGTAGGAGTTTTCTGGCTTGCTAGTTGTTGCCTTAAAATAATATATTCGTTTTGGAGATCATTGAATTTTTGAAGCAATGATGCTAATTGAGGATTTCCTAGATCAGCAGAATATTTTTTAATAATATCGACGTCGCTATAACTACCTGGTAATCCACTTAGCTCAGGGCTAATGATAGAAGGGCTGTTTGTATTTGTTTTAGAAATAGCGCTAGGGGAGTTGGATTTATTGGTTTTGGTAGTAGTAAATGCAGCAATAATTGATAGCGATAATGCTGTAGCTACAGCAATAGAAGTAGTTATTATCAGCGGACGATTTATTTGGATCGGCTGCTTAGGTTTTGGATGTATTTCTAATTTGCTTTTTTTAAACATGTGTTAACTTTATTTTTTCTTGACTGTTATTTGAACATACGTTTTGTTGTCTAGACCGCCGCGTAATTGGGCCTCATAAAAAACACTATCAACAATGTAATAGTTTCCCTGAACACGATAGCTAGCTACCCGACTGTTTTTCGCGTTACCAATAAACAGGCTTGGAGATTCTTGTGCTTGACTTGAAAACTTAATGTAAGTTTTTTTGCCATCATTAAATACCATTTTAGGATACCAATCTGGTACTGGTCCCTTTACTAGTTTGGCCTCATAATTAAAGTTTAAGCGGTTAAG
>JAHIYS010000108.1 GCA_018814965.1 Gammaproteobacteria bacterium | reverse complement strand
TTTTTAGCCTGCATTTGCGCGGCAATTTGTTCTTGGATTTTAGATCCTGAAATTTGATGAGGTAAAGCAGTGATTACAATTGAGTCATCCTCTTTAGTATATGTGGCACGCATTTTAATCATGCCATTTCCTGTGCGGTATATTTCCAAAATATCTTCTGCTTTAGTGATAATTTCGGCTCCGGTTGGAAAATCTGGCCCTTTGATATATTCACAAATATCTGTAAGGGTGGCGCCTGGCTTTTCAAGCAAATGGATACATGCTGTTGTTACTTCGCGTAAATTATGGGGAGGGATATCTGTTGCCATGCCTACAGCAATACCCGTGGCGCCATTTAAAAGAACATTTGGCAGGCGAGCAGGTAACATTTTTGGTTCTTCTAGAGTGCCATCAAAATTGGGTGACCATTCCACGGTTCCTTGCTCTAGTTCTTGGAGTAATGTTTGTGCATATGGTGATAGGCGTGATTCTGTATAACGCATTGCGGCGAAAGATTTGGGGTCGTCAATAGATCCCCAGTTGCCTTGTCCGTCAATAAGAGGGTAGCGGTAGGAAAAGGATTGAGCCATTAAAACCATTGCTTCATAGCAAGCAGAATCACCATGAGGGTGGTATTTACCTAAAACATCACCAACAGTACGTGCTGATTTTTTAAATTTTGCAGTATTTTTTAATCCCAGCTCTGACATTGCATATACAATGCGGCGTTGTACCGGTTTTAGGCCATCACCGATATGGGGTAAGGCTCTATCTAAAATGACATACATCGAATAATCGAGATAGGCTTTTTCAGCGAACGTTTTTAACGGTTGATTTTCAATATTGGCAGTTGTAAGACTAATTTGTTCCATGGGTTTTTCTCTAATTCAATTCTAGCTTAGTTCACGAATTTAACAAAGTTTGTTGAATAGGGAAAGTAATTGTTATGTGGGGGCGTTGATATTCTATATTGAAAATAAAGGAAGGTTTTTGCCTATACTATGCTAGATTTAAGTTTATAATTGTAATCAATTGTTCTTTTAACCTTGAGAATATTGTATTGTTGTCCAAAGAATCATAAATTTAAAATCTAATAGGCGCTTATGAATACACCAACCAAGTTTTTTGCTACTTGTCCCAAGAATCTCGAAGGATTATTGGAGGATGAGTTAATTTCTTTGGGGGCAAGTGAGACCAAGCAAACAGTTGCTGGGGTAAACTTTACTGGGGATCTTGCTTTAGCTTATCGGGCTTGTTTGTGGTCACGTCTAGCCAATCGGATTTTATTGCCGCTATCTACGTTTAATGCAGAAGATGCAGATGCTTTGTATGATGGAATTAATAAAATTAATTGGTTAGAACACTTGAACCCAGAGGGTAGCTTGGTTGTGGATTTTGCCGGGGTTTCTGAGGAGATTAATAACTCCCATTTTGGTGCGCTTAGAGTCAAAGATGCTATTGTTGATCAAATTCGAGAGCGAACAGGGAAGCGACCTAGTATTGACAAGGAGAAACCGGATTTACGGGTTAATCTTTATCTATATCATGAGATTGCTACTGTTAGTGTGGATTTGTCAGGAGATAGTCTCCATCGTCGTGCTTATCGTACTTGTCCAGGAGCAGCCCCACTAAAAGAAAATCTAGCAGCGGCGATTTTGTATCGGAGTAAATGGCCCCAGTTGGCGAAACTTAATAAGCCATTGTTTGATCCTATGTGTGGTTCAGGTACGATTTTGATTGAAGCAGCAATGATAGCCCAAGACTATGCTCCGGGCCTTTTGCGCGAGTCATTTGGTTTTACTAGCTGGATTAAACATGATCGTAAGGTATGGGAAAAGTTACTTACTGAGGCTAAAGTGCGCCACAAGGTAGGCAAGCAAAATTTTAGCGCAACAATTTGTGGTTGCGATGTTGATTTGGAAGCGATATCAATGGCGGAGTCACACATTGCTAGCGCTTCGTTAGAAAAAGTGGTTAAGGTAACAACTGGTGAGGTAAAATACATTAATCCAGCTGAATATCATCTTGAGCAACCGGGTATAATAGTTACTAATCCTCCCTATGGTGAGCGGTTGCAGGATGTGGAAAGTCTGCATGAACTTTATAGTGATTTTGGCAAGGCGCTTAGAGAAAATTTTATAAATTGGGAAATGGCGATGCTGGTTGGTAATCCAGATCTTGGTAAAAATATGGGGATCCGATCTCATAAAAGCTATAATTTTTTCAACGGTACGATCCCTTGTAAATTGTTGATGTTTAGGATCAGTCCTGAGATGTTTTGGCGAGAATATAAGGGTGAAAAATAATTATTTTTGAATTAGTTATATCAGGTGGTGGTGTTATGTTTTTTGGGTGTGGGATCCTGCTCTCGGTCTTCCAGCTTTCCCTGGCGCGATACACCCCTCAAAACATAACCCCGACACCTGATATTTATCAGTTTGACTATTTGGTTCCGTCATTGCGAGCGTTAGCGAAGCAATCCAGAGAGATTTTTTTATCTCGAAGAAATTTTGTTTCACGTAATATGTTTGCTTGATTGCTTCAATCGGCAAAAAACGCCTCATTCGCAATGACGGGCGTTTTAGATAAAGAGGTTGTTGAAATCTGAACAAAAATTGTCATTGCGAGCTTACGAAGTAAGCGTGGCAATCTAGAAATATATTATAACTCAAGATATTTTTAGATTGCTTCGTCGCTATGCTCCTCGCAATGACAGCAAAAAACTTCAGATTTCATTAGCCTCATAAAATCAGGTGATTTATTATGGTTTCAGACTTAAGTCACATCACTTTAATTTGTAAAGATATCGATAAAACTGGAGAGTTTTTGAAAAAAATTCTCGGTGCGGTTGAATATTATTCGACAGGAAAAAAGATATATTCTATATCTCAAGAAAAGTTTTTTAAAATTGGCAAGCTTTGGATTGTTACAATGGAGGGGGAGCCGGTAGCTAAAACTTATAATCATATAGCGTTTCAAGCCGATGCTAAAAAATTTGCTGAGCTTCGAGAAGAGATAAAAAAGCTGGGATTAAGTATTTTAGAGGGGCGAAGGAGAGCTGCTGAGGAAGGAGATTCCATATATTTTTACGATTATGATAATCATCTGTTTGAGCTGCATAGTGGCGATTTAGCTGGAAGATTAAAGTATTACCAGGCTTGCGATGTAAAAAGGTAGCCGTAGGATTAAGCCTGCGTCAATCATTTTTTGCGATTGGACCGTATCTTAGTCATTGCGAGCGAGGCGCTTCTGTTTTTGCCGAGCGTGGCAATCCAGTAATTTTTTTAATCGCTTGATCGAACTTTTTCGGAGTTAGATGACCTAGTTTTATACATGCTGCGCGTAAAGTTATATCGTGTTTAGCAGCATATTTAGCGATCTCACAAGACTTATCATAACCAATAACTGGATTTAATGCGGTTACCGTCATCAGTGAATTGGCTAAATAATTATCTAGTTTTTTATAATTTGCCTTCAATCCTTGTAATGCATGTTTATTAAAAGAGGAGCAGGCATTGCTAAGAAGGTCTATGCTTTGCAAAACATTATAAATAATTATTGGTTTAAAAATGTTTAGCTCAAGATCCCCCTGAGAATTGGCAAAACTGACTGTAGTGTCATTGCCAATAATTTGAGCACAAACCATTAGCATCATTTCACACTGAGTTGGATTAACTTTTCCTGGCATTATTGAGGATCCTGGTTCATTACTCGGAAGAACCAATTCTCCTAAACCGCAATTCGGTCCCGAAGCAAGCCAGCGGATATCGTTGGCAATTTTAAACAATACTGTGGCTAGGGTTTTTATGGCACTGCTGGTAATAAGCAGGGCCTCATGAGAGGCTAACATGGCAAATTTATTGGGAGCTGCTTTGAGCTTCAAACCAGATAGTTTAGAAAGTTCAGCCGCCATTTTTTTGTCGAATTGTTTAGGGGCATTTAGTCCTGTTCCAACCGCAGTGCCACCTATGGCGAGATATTGTAGGTGTGGGATCGCATTTTTTAGATTTACGATAGAGCTCTTAATTTGGGTAGCATAGCCAGAGAACTCCTGTCCCAAGGTTATGGGGGCTGCATCTTGAAGGTGGGTCCGTCCTATTTTTAAAGCAGTTTTAAACTTTTCGCTAGTTTTTTGTATCTCTTTATGTAGATCTTTTATCGCTGGTAGTAGGTTTTTAGTAATAGCGGTTAGAGCTGCAATATGCATCGCAGTGGGGAATACATCATTGGTGGATTGCGACATATTAACGTCATCGTTAGGGTGGATTGGGGTTTTGCTGCCTAATTTTCCGCCCATTAATTCAATCGCGCGATTGGCAATTACTTCATTGAGGTTCATATTGGTTTGTGTGCCGCTTCCGGACTGCCATATAGTTAAGGGGAAGTGATTATCCAATTTATTTGCTATAACATCATCGCAGGCTCGAATGATATATTTTGCCTTGTTTTTACCCAAGAGATTCAATTTAGAGTTAACTTCTGCTGCTGCTTTTTTGATCAATGCTAGCGCGAATATGATATCGGTAGGCATAGGTTCTGGGCCAATATTGAAGTGTGATAATGCACGTTGGGTTTGTGCTCCCCAATAGAGATCCATAGCTACTCCAATCTTGCCGATGCTGTCATGTTCGAGTCTTGGTTTTTTCATGGTATTTTAAGTATTATTTTGATTTTTTTATCATAGCAGTATTGATGGTCTAAACGCCAAATTTTTTTATTATCATTGCTGTCAAATAATAAATAGTGATGGTAGAATTTCACAATTATATGTTGATTTGGTTTTGAATTAAATAGATAGGAGTTTTTAATTTTTAAAATCAAATAAATGAGAGCTATCTCCAATAGCACGAAGAAAACAGATATGAGAGTTACTCTATGCGGAAAAAAAGTGATAGTAATTTGTTTGTTGGATTAGATATTGGCACCACTAAAGTGGTAGCGCTAGTAGGTTCTGTAGGCTTAGGTGGTAATATTGATGTTGTAGGTATTGGGTCACACCCCTCTAGAGGTTTAAAGCGCGGAATTGTAATTAATATTGATGCCACTGTGCAGTCAATCAAGCATGCTATTGAAGAAGCTGAGCTTATGGCTGGTTGTCAAATCCATTCTGTTTATACAGGAATTGCTGGGGGGCATATCAGGAGCTTAAATTCTCATGGTATTGTTGCCATTCGTGATCGTGAAGTTACCCAGGCTGATATTGATCGGGTTATTGATGCTGCAAAAGCAGTAGCAATCCCAGCTGATCAAAGAATTCTTCACATACTACCCCAAGAGTTCATTATAGATAGTCAAGAGGGGGTAAGGGAGCCTATTGGTATGTCAGGGGTACGTTTAGAGGCTAAGGTACATATTGTTACCGGCAGTGTAAGTGCCGCCCAAAATATTGTGAAATGTGTTGAGCGTTGTGGTTTGCATGTGAGTGATGTTATTTTGCAACAACTAGCTTCTAGCACTTCAGTGCTTACAGATGATGAAAAGGAGTTAGGGGTATGTTTAGTTGATATTGGTGGTGGTACTACTGATATCGCTGTTTTTACTGATGGAGCTATCCGTCATTCAGCAGTAATACCTATAGCTGGTGACCAAGTGACAAACGATATAGCAGTTGCTTTACGTACACCGACAAAATATGCTGAAGAGATTAAAATAAAATATGCCAGGGCATTAGATAATTTGTCTGATGGCGCAGGTAATATAGAGGTGCCGAGAAGCGGTAATCAAAGACAGGCAAGAGAGATTCCGCACCAAACCTTAATTAACGTTGTTGGGGCTCGTTATGAGGAATTATTTACTTTAATTTTGGCTGAATTGCGGCGTAGTCGGTTTGTAGATGCGGTGGGAGCTGGAATTGTATTTACTGGCGGTGGGTCTAAGGTTGAGGGTTTGGTCGAGTTGGCCGAACAAGTATTTCAGATGCCTGCTCGAGTGGGTGTGCCTCAAAATATTGGTGGAATGGCAGAGGTTATTAATAATCCTGTCTATGCCACTGGGACCGGCTTGTTGTTGACAGGATACAACCATTGTCAACAAGGGAGAGCTGAATCTGTGTCTTTTGGTCAGCAAAAAAGTTTATGGGCTAAAATGAGAAGTTGGTTTCAGGAAAATTTTTAGTTGTACTATTTTTGATTCAATTTGATTGCTTTGGCGTTGAATTTTTATGCCAAGATGCGACTGTAAAGATCTAGAATTTAAGTATCAAAACGGCTTTTTTAAAAATAATTTAACTTTTTGAGGTGAATATGTTTGAGCTACCAGAGAATCAGAGTACTAATGCAGTAATTAAAGTTATTGGTGTTGGTGGCGGTGGTGGTAATGCGATTGAACATATGATAGGGGAAAATGTTGGTGGTGTGGAATTTATTTGCGCTAACACAGACTTACAAGCTTTACGTAATTCACGGGCTAAAACATTATTGCAGTTGGGTGAAGAGCTTACCAAAGGTCTTGGTGCTGGGGCTAATCCTGAGATTGGTCGTGGAG
>JAHIYS010000006.1 GCA_018814965.1 Gammaproteobacteria bacterium | reverse complement strand
GATTTTTCGAGCGGTCTTTGCGAAATATCTATAACTTTGAATTTGATGAATTGGAATTTCCTGAAACATTAGAGGGAACTTTTTTAAATGAAGAGATCAAGCAGCATTATGAGTATGCTCTTTTTTGTATGATCTCATCATATAAGGAAGAGAAATATTTAAATAAATTATCTGATCGGAATCAACTGCGATTTTATGAGCGTGAGAAATATTTGAGTGATCACGAATGGATCTTATTGCCAACTAGTAAAGAACTAGGGATAGCCGAAAATGGTTACTTTGGGGTGGCGTATTATCAGGTTAATGAAGATAATACGGCGACTGTAGTAATTGCTCATCGTGGGACCTGCTTTGATGAGATAGATAACCTCTTGGCTGATTTACAGATAATGGAAAAACGAACCCCGGTGATCTTAAATAACGCGCTTCAATATGCATCCAATATTTTGAATAATGATTTTTCTAACAGTTCTGGTAATACACGATCATTTTTTATTGAAGGGATCCCTGTATCTAAAATAGTTCATGTTGGATTTTCTTTAGGTGGTTTCATTGCAACAGCAAGCATGATCAATAGCCGTTTTCCTGAAACTTATGCGGTAACTTTTGATGCTGCCGGGGCCGATTATCTAAGAGGCAGCAAAGGAAAATCTAATCATGTGATTAGTTATGTAACCACTCCTAACATAGTAAATACTTGTAATTCTCATATAGGGGAAATACGAAGGTTAATCGCTTTTCCCGAACAATCTACCTCAGATGAAAAAATTAGTGTTGGCACAACTGTTCCTGGACACCTAGACCTTTTAGCTTTTCAGGAGCTTTTAGAAACGTTGGAAACCCACGATTTAGATCGATTGATCTCTGTAACAAGCATGATGGGTGGTTTACAATATAAAAAAGTATCTAAGTGGCCAGTGGCAAAAATAGAGCCCATATATGGACCCAAAGCTTCTATTCCAGAGGTGCAATATTATGGATTTAAAGATTTAAAATCATCAGTTTTAAGTGTTGGGTCAATGATTGTGGGTGGATCTCAGATTATGGTTTCAAAGACGTTATGGCGATTAACCAAGCGGCTAGATCCAAATACCGGAAGATATGAAGGGATAATAGGGATTAACTATCAAAGAGAAGATAAGATTGATTATTTAACATAAATATGTGATTCCAAAACCAAGTTATCTCTTTTAGTTTGCCATATTTTCTTAAAATCCCTTCAGTAATGGTTGACTTTACCAGCGGAATGTCGAGAATAATGGACAAATGAATACAGAAACCCCAGAAATAATCCAACAATCACCGCATGCAGTAGTTTTGGGCCAACCGTTCCCAGACCTACCTTTGGACCTGTATATACCTCCAAACGCTTTAGAGATCTTTTTAGAGGCATTTAGTGGGCCTTTAGACCTGTTGCTGTATTTAATTAAAAAAGAGAATATAGATATCCTAGATATACCAATAGCTCAAGTAACTACACAGTATATGAGCTATGTTGAGCTAATGAAGGGGTTACATCTTGAGTTAGCTGGGGAGTATTTGGTGATGGCAGCTATGCTTGCTGAAATTAAATCAAGGATGTTGTTGCCCAAGCCGCCCAATGTTGAAGAAGATGAAGGTGATCCTAGAGCTGAGCTTGTTAGAAGATTACGTGAATATGAGCAATTTAAAAAAGCTGCTGAAGATATTGAAGTTTTGCCTCGAATGCAAAGGGAGATATTTCCAGTTGCAGTAGTGTTTCCTGAGATAAAGTCTATAGTACGAGTGCTTCCTAATCTTGATTTACAGGAGATGCTGTTGGCCTTTAAAGATGTGATGACTCGAGCGAGTATGAATGTTCATCATCGTATAATCCGTGAAGGTCTTTCTGTAAGAGAGAGGATGACGCAGATTTTATCTAATTTACAGACCTCGGAGTTTGTAAGTTTTGAGAATATGTTTAATGTGGAGGAGGGGCGTTTGGGTGTGGTTGTTACCTTCATAGCTATTTTAGAGTTACTGCATCAAAATTTAATTGAGATTGTACAGACTGAGATTTATGGTTCTATTTATTTAAAAGCACTTAAAGAGAGCGAGAATTAATATGTCAGAAGTTACCTTGAAGCAAATAGTAGAAGCTTTGATAATGGCATCAGAGGAGCCTTTAGCTATTGAAAAGTTGCATAAGATACTTGGTCCTAATAATAATGAGCTTGAAATCAATATATTAAAGGATATTGTTAATGAGCTGGTTGATGATTATGCAGGGCATGGTGTTGAGCTAAAAGAGGTTGCAAGCGGTTGGCGTTTTCAGATTAAGCATGATTTGAGTAGTTGGGTTGGTAAGCTATATGAAGAGCGTCCCCCAAGATATTCTAGAGCTTTTCTTGAGATTTTAGCTTTAATTGCTTACAGACAACCGATTACACGCGCTGAGATCGAGGCGATTAGAGGGGTAGCTGTTAGCTCTAATATAATTAAAACATTGCTTGAGCATGAATGGGTGCGGATTATCGGTCATAAAGAGGTTCCAGGAAGGCCGGCACTTTTTGCCACCACAAAGAAATTTTTGGATCATTTTAATTTAAAGCATCTAGATGAATTACCCCCCCTTATGGAGTTTACGGAAAGCATAGAGCTTGGTATTGCCTTTGCTGATGGTGAAGATGAGGTTGCAACTGATCCTATTTTATTAGAAGTAGATGATAATTCTAAGAACGTCGAAGAAATTAATACCGATAATCAAGTTGATGATAGTAGCAGCGAAGATTCGTTAGGAGATGATGAAAATCCAGAAGAGCTTGCATTAAAAGAGCACGATGACTTTGCAAGTGCTGAAGGAATTAATGACGATAATCAAGTTGACAATAACCTTAGTGAAACTCCATTAGAAGTTGATAAAGATTTAGATGATCTTGAAATAACAGATAATGATAAACAGTCTTATGATGATGCAAATGATTCGTCATTAGAAGTTGATGAAGACTCAGATGAGATTGAATTGACTGATAGTGATAAGATCTAGGACGACTGGTTTGGTAGTGTGGTAGGCGCAGGCTTTAGCCTGCGATTCGTATACAGCAACAATGAATGAGTGTTATCATTGCGAGCAAAGCGCTTTTTCTTTTTGCTTTGCGTGGCAATCCAGTTTTATGTTTTCATTAGGATAGAGCAGAGGATGCGCTCTAAATAAAGCTGTTTTATAGACTTATGGTAATTAGAAGACCGCCGGGGTTATATTTAGGTTTTCTGGATTGCCGCGCGAAATAAAAAGCATTTCGCTCGCAATGACG
>JAHIYS010000107.1 GCA_018814965.1 Gammaproteobacteria bacterium | reverse complement strand
CCATAAGTCTATAAAACAGCTTTATTTAGAGCGCATCCTCTGCTCTATCCTAATGAAAACATAAAACTGGATTACTCGCAACATTCTGTTGCTCGCCCTTTTGGCCAGCCTTTTGCAGTTGCGACAAATTCGCTTGGAGCGAATTTGAATTGTGCAAAGCACAAGCCTGCGTTAAACCTAAAAAGAGCAGAGAGATTTTAGTAAATTCCCGGTCACCACAGTGGTGACTACTGCTTTCGTGGTAATTTGCTAAAATTTCTTTTATCTTCATAGAGTTATTTCCTCTTGTAACGAAGCCAACTGCTCTTTTTAGGTTAAAATTTTATTCTCTGATAAAGCCCAGTCAATGTTGCTGTTGCCAGAATATGGTTCTGCATCGCTTGACGTAATTTATCACTAGTTACTTTACCTGACAGATTAAGCTCAGTATCCAAAGCGTATAGATGGAAAATATAACGATGTTCACCGTAAGGAGGGCATGGAGCGCCATAGTTTGCGTTAGGCCAACTGTTAAGACCAACTTGAGTGCCAGTTGGTAGATGAGAGGCGTTTTCTGGTAAAGATTTTGTTGTTGGAGGTATGTTGTATAAAACCCAATGATCCCAAGTTCCAGTCGTCGCATCTGGATCATCATAAATCAGAGCAAATGATTTGGTGTTTGCCGGGGTATCTTCCCATCCGATTGGTGGTGAAATACTTGTTCCATCGCAGGTATATTTGCTGGGTAATTTTCCCCCATCAATAAAAGCGGTGCTTATTAGTTTCATAGCCATTACTCTTTGTTTAAAACCATCGTCTTTTGCCATCTTGTGCTTTTTAATTTCTGGTAGCCGTAGGCTTCAGCCTGCGATTATTATAATGCAATCTAAAGTCCGCGCCTACCTGTAATCTGTGTCGTATTTAATTAAAATTATAAATTGCAATCGGAGTATAAACCGACCCCCCAGATTGAGGCTCGCTTTTGAACAATTTTATTGCAGTTACTTTAAAACTGATAGGAGGTATTTTGAATTCGGTGAAAATTTTGTTATCTATTTTTTGCCGTTTACCGATGCGGCCCAGGGTTACATGGGGTATAAATGGACGGCTTTCAATTTTAATTCCGCATCTTATGGAATCTTTTTTAATATTTGAGGCTAATTTTTCTAGTGGGGCTAGTGCTTGTGGTTTTAAAACTATAGCATGAGGTTTGTTAGTGAGGCTGCTGAAGTCTAATTTTTTGCTGTCATCGCGAGGAGCGTAGCGACGAAGCAATCCAAAAATGCCTTGATTTATAATATATTCCTGGATTGCCTCGCTTACTTCGTAAGCTCGCAATGACAATTTTTGTTCAGATTTCAGCAGCCCCTTAGTGCTGGGAAATTGTTGGATAGTTGTTAATTTCATTGTAAATGGCGGGAATGTTTTAGCAGCCTTTTTGATTTTTTTATTGATCTTTTGATATTGTTGTTCAGTTATATTGCCTAAAAAACATAAAGTAAGGTGTAGGTTTTGGGGTCTAGTCCATTTGATTTGCTTAGAGCTTAGAAGAGGGTGCAGGGATTTGGTGTAACTAAGAATAGTTTTTTTTATATTCTCTGGAATATCAATGGCAAAAAATGCGCGGAAAGTGTCTTCTTGCATTGTTTTACTACCTGCTTATAAACTAATTTCACAACACCTGTGCAATGAAACCTTTTAAGTAATTTGTTTCCATAATTGCTGGATGGACCGGATGATCTGGTGATTGATGAAGTTGTTCAAAAATAACCATCTCCCGCTTTTCTTTGATCATCGCTTGGCGTAGAACATCAAGCAACATATCTCGAGATAGATGTAATGAACAAGAGGTGGTTAATAAAATGCCATGTGGTTGTAAGATGCGCATAGCTGCTCGATGAAGGCGTAAATAAGCGTCAACTCCAGCAGGGATATCTTTTTGGCGCTTAATAAAAGCAGGTGGATCTAAGACTATTACTTCAAATAGTTTTACGTTATTTTGTAGGTTCTTTAATGCTGAAAAAGCGTCATCACAAATAGTAGTAATTTTATCGCTAACGTCATTTAAATCAGCATTTTGCTGCAGTTGCTCTAAAGCATTTTCAGAAGAGTCAATGCAGGTAACGGCAGCAGCTCCAGATGCCGCGGCAGTTATACCAAAGCCGCCGCTATAGCTAAACACGTCAAGAACATTTTTATTTTTTACATATGTCGCTAATCGAGAGCGGTTGTAATTTTGATCATAAAACCAACCGGTTTTTTGTCCTGTTTTTATCGCAGCACTAAAAAGAACCCCATTTTCTTCAAGGGTTACTTGTTCTGGTGGTTCACCATAAGCGGTTTCAATAGAGCTTGGTAGATTTTCTGTTGTGCGTATGTGGCTATTATTGCGTAGTAGAATCGCTTCAGGATTAAGCGTGTGGATCAATGCTTCTACAATTTTATCTTTTAGATTTTCGGTTCCAGCAGTGTTTAGTTGTACTACCAGGACGTTATCGAAACGATCAACAATAAGGCCTGGGAGTTGGTCGCTTTCACTAAAAATTAGACGGTAAAATGGTTTGGCAAAGCACATTTCTCTTCTGATCAGCGCCTGTTTGATCCGAGTAATAAAGAAGTCAGTGTCGATTTGTTCATGTTTATTGGATGTTAGTAGTCGTGCACAAAGAAGGGTGTTGGGATTAATATAGCCTAAGCCTAACACTTTATTAAATGCTGTTCTGATTTCTACTAGTTCTCCAGGAGAGAAGCTTTTTAGGGGTGAAAGTTTAGTATCGACTTCATTGCTATAGATCCATAAATGACCAGCAAGTAAGCGACGCTCTTCGTTTTTTCTAAGAAATAGTGTTTGCATAAGTGGTATCTTATGATAGTAGCGCTGCGTAAGCAATTAGTTTTGCTAAATAGTCGTCCTGCAGCTAGACCGCGGGGTCCAGGATATTATTTTTGATCGCGGTTGATCTAAACAGAATCTTTAGTTGTTGTCTTGTGGTTTGAAGTAACTTTGTAATATATGGTTTTAATTTCCGGGTTTAGATTTAAATACTATTCTTATCGGGGTTCCAGAGAGATGTAACGATCTACGGAAAAAATGCTCTAAATAGCGACGATAACTTTCAGGTAAAGAATCGATGCGGGTACCATGAATAATGATTGTTGGTGGAGCATAATGTCCAGCATGAGCATAGCGCATTTTAACTTCACGACCACGCACCATTGGTGGTTGGTGGCCATCAACTGCCATTTCTAAGATTTTGTTTAATTCAGGGGTCTTTTATTCTTTGTTGGCGCTTGTATATGCCTGGTTGATTGAGTTAAATAAATCACCAACGCCGGTGCCATGAAGTGCAGAAATAAAATGAATATTGACGAAATCTAAAAAATTTAAGCGTCGATCAAGCTCGCTTTTAATTCTGTCGCGTTGTAATTGTGCAAGGTTGTCCCATTTGTTTACAGCAAGAACCAAAGCTTTGCCTTCATCTAAAACCAGCCCTAATAATCTTAAGTCTTGGTCGGTGATATTTTCTGTGGCATCAACTAAAAATACTACAACATCAGTGGCGGAGACCGCTTGCAACGTTTTAATTATTGAGAATTTTTCTATTTTTTCTTGCACTTTGCCACGACGTCGGATGCCAGCGGTATCAATTAATACATAATCTTTGTCGTAACGTTTGAAATCAATAAAGATGCTATCGCGAGTTGTCCCAGGTTGATTGTGTACCAATACTCGTTCTTCGCCAAGAATTCTGTTGACTAATGTAGATTTACCAACATTGGGGCGGCCAACAAATGTTATTTTGATTGCATTGTTTTTAAGAT
>JAHIYS010000106.1 GCA_018814965.1 Gammaproteobacteria bacterium | reverse complement strand
TAGACATTTGGTCAACGCTCACCATAGGCGATACTCCTCTCGGAGACACCCTTAAAAACTTACAAATAGACTACTTCCATGGCGATATGTTCGCCTATGGAGACATGATAAAATCCAGCTCTAAAATGCCAGATTTTGATGAGCGTCTAAAGTACAACCCAGCAAATGACAAAAAAAGGACATTTGCCAGCAATAGCTCTTTTCTACGAGGATGCGTAAGGATAGCAGCTAAATCCATACCCCCTCCCACAGAAGAACCTCATAAAAATTAGACACCCTAATTACAGCTGTAGGCCAGCCTATCGCAACAATAGGTCAAGCACTCCAACATCAAAAAATAAAATCGTCTTGATACACCTGTTCTATAACTACTAGATACAAGTGTGTCGTTAGTTTTCGAGCCGCACTGAATACGTCCTTGCATGCAATGTCGACAAAACTAACGACGACGCTTGGGGATACCGCATCATCCTGCGCGATAAAGCTCCCACAATACTTTCACAATCCTACACAGTTCCATATACCTAAACCATGCTACTTCAAACAACACAACCTTAAACTTCATTAACACTATTAAGTTTTAACAACTTAACTTAAAAACTTTACTTCATCTTATCTAGTTTACTTCTCTTTAACTCTTCACTTGTTTTCGTTTCTTTTTTTCTGTGAATCCTTAACGTTTTCTTAAGACGTATTTAAACTCATTGTTTAGACAAAAGATATTACGTACTTCAAATCGATTATTCGCCATACAAAATAACATTAAGAAATAACAACATAAATTAAGCTAAAAAATATAACCACCTTTATTTAACACCGATTATTTACCCACCAGTTTTTATATATAAAAAACAGCACAAACAAAATTGTTATTATACAATGAGTTATGTAAGCCTATGTTTATTTGAACAAAAATAAAGACTGTGCCTCAAAACAAGATTTTGCTGAAAAATACTCCCTTTAAAACAAATTACCACTATTTTTTTTGACAAATTCTTAGTTTTTTTAGGGGCATTTTTAAGGGGAAATACTGCTTAAAATACAATAAATAATAATTTTTTGAAAAAAAGTTTTGTTATCACATCCAAAGAATCGACTATAAAATCGCTGAAATAAAATGTTTTAATATGCCAATATCGTAGAATATTAACATTTAATAAATCACCTTACATCAACGAAAACACTATATATATAGCGTTTTGCTCACACTTATTTAATCACAATAATTTTTCCTTTAGTTAAAACCACAAGATCTTCTGGAGATAAACTAAAAACAGCATTAGGTGTTCCAGCAGCAGCCCATAACTTCGGCAATTTGAGTAAATCCGCATCTATAAAGGCCTCAGGAGGATATTTGTGTCCGACGGGAGCTACTCCACCAATAGCAAAACTGCTCATTTCGCGTATTGCATTTCCATCTACCCTAATTACTTTCCCATACAGTTTTTCATTAATTATATTTATGCTAGTAATAAAAATTAATATAAAAGACAGTCTCTTTCCCGTTATAACAAAAAAAATAATCCCTATTTACAAAAATGATCAACAAATAATATTTGGCATTAGTTGTATTTTTTACTATTTACTAAACAATAATACATCTATATACTACACAGCAGTATCTAAAAGACCATCGGGAGCATGTCATGAAAATAAAAAATCTTATAAGCGTTCTTTTATTATCAGCACTAACACAAGCTGGAAGCGCGAGCTGTCCAGCTCATTTTAAAAAAACACAAATCGGAAATACAGTAACTATGGAGGAATTTAGATTGCCTGGTGGGATTCTTATTGGCAATCCAGATCATTATTTTGATTATACATCTATTATAGAAGCTACAAAGCAGGGGGATTATCAAGCTGTAGAGTGCCTAATAAAAGAAAAAGCTAACATAAATGAACTAGATGAGCACAATAACACTCCTCTCCTATATGCAGTCGATAGCGATAATCAAATAATATCCGAAATATTAATTAGTAATGGGGCTAATTTAAACCTACAAAACAACCATGGAATAACAGCGCTCATGGCGGCAAGTAAAATAAAAAATGCCGAAATATTAAATATGCTAATCAAAGCTCGAGCTGACCTTAACATACAAGACAAAAGTGGCATAAATTGCCTTATATTAGCAACCGACCATAATCTCCCACAAACAGTCAGAGCGCTAATTACCGCTGGAGCTAATTTAAATCTGCAAACAAATAATGGTGTCAGTGCACTAATGTTAGCCATCAATAAAGGCTTCTCAAATATAGCAGAAATATTAATTGATGCTGGCGCAGACCCATGGCTACAACATAACACCGGAATAACTGCTTATGATCTAGCAGTCAATGAAAAAATGGATAATTTAGTTGCAAAAATGTCTGAAAAAGAAAGAGATGAATTATAAAAACATCTACTGCTTAAACATCAAATCGATAAGAAGCTAAGAAACACTTAAAAAGGCACATCAAAGATGTGCCTTTTAACGCCCGGACAGATTACTCGGGTACCTCCTGTACCCTCGCCC
>JAHIYS010000105.1 GCA_018814965.1 Gammaproteobacteria bacterium | reverse complement strand
GATGAAGATGGTATTCCAGATTTTGATATCAGTTTGATTAACGCAGGTCCTGATTGCTCACCTCCAGAACATATTTATGATCTAGACTGCGATGGTCAGCCAAATTGGGTGGATATTGATTCTGATGCAGATGGGTGTCCTGATTCAGAAGAAGGTAAACGCATTGATCGTAATTCCAATAATATCCCAGATGTCTATGATAATGAAGCCAAACAATGTGCTCAAAGTGGCGATGGAGGAGGCAGTGTTTCTTTTGGTGGCAGTGGATCTTCATCAGCTCAAGAGCAAGAAGAGCCTTCAACTTCAGGAAAAACTCCTGCCTGGCTAACTGACCAAAGCGGTGGCAGCGCCTGCACATTGATATCTAATTCTTCCCCAGCCAGTAGCGAAGTTTTTTTAATGTTAGTATTGTTGGCAATGTTTGTTTTCCGTAGAATACGTATCCCAATCCTTTAAAAAGTCTATGGTCAATTGTCCATGGTCAATTGACGGTTTTTTAAATTACTTTCTTGACTTTTCCCCCAACTTGTTGTTTTTGAAACTAAATTAATTCTTGCTTGTAAGAACAAAAGGTTTTATAATCTAATCTGAAAGCTAAAATTAAGGGGATGTCTCTTGAAAAAAGCAATAGATGTTACCATTATGGGGCAAAAATTCCAGGTGCGCAGTGATTCCAATGAAGAATATGTAGTAAAAATTGCCTCATATGTTGATAAAAAACTAAATGAAGTTTTGCAGAGCACAAAATCAGTTGCTTCTATGCAAGTAGCATTGTTAGGCGCCATGAATATTGCGGATGAATTCTTTAAATATCAAGATGATAGACAGAAAAAGTTAAGTGATGTTGAAGATAAAATTAAAGATATGATAGAGTTGGTTGATACTCAAATTTAACATTGTTCTTTGAAGATTTGTTTGTAAAAGATACCCCCTGCGAGGTGCGTGCTTAGGTATTAAAAAATTTATTAAACCGATAAATTTTTTTTGGGGGTTGTCCCTAATCGTGGTGAGCAAGCCCCTGCCAGAAAGAAGGGGAAGCCTAAAGCGATGAAATGACTCCCACCTGTGAAGAGCAGGGTTTAAAAATTACGATACCACACGGCTTTTGCGGGGGATTTTTTATTTTGCTTACTTAGTCAGCAAAATATCCCGAGTTTGTCGAGGGATGTACATTAAATATTGAAATATTTTTTTACTATGTATATAGTTTGAAGAGTTGAAGAGAAAAAAGAAAGAGCTGGAAAAGAAAGGGTTGCTTAATATTTAAGAAATATAGATTATTGGGTAATAAATAATTTTTGTAGTATTATGAAAAAGAATAATTTTATTAACTATTTAGCTTGTAAACTAAGAAACATATCCCAATTAAACTATTGTCATAAATAGTTTTTAGCCCCTTTTCTAAATTTTCTAGTCTTTCTTCCTTTCACTTCAAAAATAGTGTTTTTTAATTTATGTGGAGTCTTTTATGGAAACCAACCCACAGCTTTATGATCAAATGATGTCAACTCTCCAGGAATTAAAGGCAGGCTTTGTTACTGAAGCCAGCAATATAATTCAAAAAAGAGTATTATTAATGGAGGAATTTCGTACTGCTTTAAGGGTTGGGTTATATGCTCCGTTTGGTAATGAGGTTAAGACAGACATATTGTTTACAGAGGGAGACAGGAATCGCAAGGAACTTTATTATCCAGTTCGTGACGCAAAAAATGAACGTCTGGTTTTTTTTCGCATATCTAATTTAGCTGAACTTAGACCTAGTTTAGGTGGCATTCATCAGTTAGCTGGACCAACTAGTGGTTTAAGAGATGTTAATACTTTAGAAACGCTTATTATAACAGGTTTGGCTTTTGATCTCCATGGTGGAAGATTAGGTTTTAATAAAGGAATTTTTGATCAGACCCTATTGGATTTTCGAGGAAAGCGTATTGCCCTAGCTTATGATTTTCAGATTGTTCCTCAATTACCTATGGTACTTCGAAAACAAAAAGTGGATCTGATTGTTACAGAGTCTCGGGTAATTCGTTGTTAAACTTATTACTTTCGACTTTGAACTGATCTTAGGAGGTGTCTGGTGGCACCATATATTTGGCAAATTATTATTGGTATCATCGCTTTAGCAGGTGGTTTGGGTTTGGGTCTATTAATTCGACGTAAGATTGATAAGCAATTAGTGCAAAATGCGCAAAGTAGAGCTGAAAGTATTTTAAAAGAAGCAGAGCAAGAATCTAGAAATACCAGAAAAGAAGCAGAGCTGGAGGCAAAAGATATTCGCCTAAAGGCCAAGACAGAAACAGACCGCGAAGTTGCTGAGAAACAAAAAGAGTTACAAGCAGTAGAAAAAAGATTGCAGGTCAAAGAAGATAATTTGGAAAAAAGAATCAAT
>JAHIYS010000104.1 GCA_018814965.1 Gammaproteobacteria bacterium | reverse complement strand
CCATTCCATTGCCTGGTATATGTTGAATTTATTAAAATACTCATAGGTCTTTATTTTTCAGTTGATTTTAACCACTCATTCAACAAATTATCTACGAAATCTAGTTTAGAAACCTTCAAGTCGCTAACAAACTCCACAGTTTGAGCACCAGCAAACTTAAACGATCTAGTATATTTTTGTAGTATTGAAATAAGTGTTTTAAGATCAACGTTGTAACCAGGAGCAAACTCTATGGTGCCTTTATTTATACCTAATGTCATTTTTATAATACCCAGATTTTGGGCTTTTATTTTTAATGCTGAAATTATAAATAAATTTTTAGTTTGTTCTGGTAATAATCCAAAACGATCTATCATCTCTATTTGTAAGCCGTCTAATTCATCTTGATCTTTAGCTTCAGCAATTTTTTTGTATAAAATTAATCTTAAATTCACACTATCGATATATTTATCTGGAATTAAAGCCGAAAGCTGCAACTCAAGTTCTGGCTTTATTATAGAGCTTTCATGCTCGTCGATATTTTTGCCTTTTTTCAAGGTCTTGACAGCTCGTTTTAGCATATCCATATAAAGGGTAAATCCAACCCCTTGAATCACTCCACTTTGTTTTTCACCTAACAACTCCCCTGCCCCACGTATTTCAAGATCATTAGTTGCCAGCATAAATCCGGTTCCTAAATCCTTCATAAGCTCTATAGCATCTAGTCGTTTTTTTGCGTCTGAAGTCAAAATTGATTTAGGGGGAATAATTAAATAAGCGTATGCCTGATGATGTGACCTGCCAACACGACCACGAAGCTGATGTAATTGTGCCAGACCAAATTTGTCAGCACGATTAATAATAATAGTATTTGCGCTAGGAAGATCAAGGCCAGACTCAATAATAGTGGTACAAACCAAAACATTAACATGTAAATGATAAAAATCTCTCATGATTTGCTCTAGCTCTTGTTTACGCATTTGTCCATGAGCCACTGCAATACGTATTGAAGGGATTAACTGTTTTAAGTCCCTTGCGATCTTTTCAATGCTAGTGATATTGTTATGCAAAAAATAGACCTGCCCGCCACGCATAGTTTCCCGTAAAATAGCCTCCTTGATCAAATAGGCATCATATTCTCGGATAAAAGTTTTAATTGCCAAACGCTTTGCCGGTGGAGTAGAAATAATTGAAAAGTCTCTTATATCAGCAAAAGCCATATTTAGTGTACGGGGGATTGGTGTAGCGGTTAAAGCCAAGATATCAATACCAGCAGCTAATTGTTTGATATGTTCTTTTTGTCTTACACCAAAACGGTGTTCTTCATCAATCACTAATAATCCTAAATTTTTAAACTGCACAGTTTTTTGTAGTAACTTATGAGTTCCAATTATAATATCTATTTTACCGATAGATAGATCCTCAAGAGTCCTTTTGATTTCCTTTGAATTGCTAAAACGGGAAAATAGGGATATTTTAAGTGGCCAGGCAGCAAAACGATCTTGAAAATTAGTAAAATGTTGTTGTGCCAACAAAGTTGTAGGGGTCAAAATGGCCGCTTGTTTGCCGCTATAAGAAGCCAGAAATGCTGCTCGCATTGCCACTTCAGTTTTACCAAATCCAACATCACCACAAATCAACCTATCCATCGGTCGATTCGAGGTCATATCAGAAATAACTTCAGTAATAGCACGATCCTGATCATCGGTAGTAGTAAACGGAAATGCTGCAACAAACCGCTCATATTCCGGTCCTGGTTTAGTAAAAGAAAAACCACGGGCTTTTAAACGCCTGGCATAAATTTCTAATAGTTCTGCTGCAGTGTCTCTTATCTGTTTGGCGGCATTACTCTTTACCTTTTCCCATTGCTTGGATCCCAAGTGGTTAAGAGGAGCTTCTGACGCCTCTACACCGCCTGTATAGCGACTGATCAAACTCAAAGAGGTTACAGGCACGTAAAGCTTGGTTTCACTAGCGTACTCCAAAAGCAAGAACTCAGCTTCATAATCATTAACCGGCAATTTTTGCAACCCTAAATAACGCCCCACTCCATAATCAATATGTACTATTGGGTCTCCAACTTGAAGCTCGGTCAAGTTGCTAATAATGGCATCTATTTTTTTACGAGTTGCTGTGTTTTGCTTTTGTTTTATAACTTTTTCACCCAAAACCTGGGTGTCAGTAATAATTAATAACTCATTGCCATCTTCAAACACCACATGCAAAGGGCGTTCAATTTTAGCAACCGTAATAGCAACTTTCTCTTTAGTTTGAATAAACTCTTGCCAAGATTCTACTGGGACCGGCCTTATATTTATCTCGCTTAATATTTTTATCAACGCCTCGCGCCTTCCAACTGTCTCTGCTATAAAAAGAACATTGGCCTTCAAAAAAGCTTTTAGTACCCTTTTTAGATCCGATATCTTATTTTTTGCATCCTCGGAAGAAAATGAATGCATAATATTTTTTGTTTTAAAACAAGTCGTTATGTCGTCTTTATAATCCTTTGCTTTCTCTTTATTATTAATCAAAACTTGTTGAAAGTTATCTTTTATTTCGCTGATCTGTTCAGGATTAAAGAAAATCTCTTCTGGAGATAATATAGGCCTTATTTGATCATGCCGTAAT
This sequence comes from Gammaproteobacteria bacterium, assembly GCA_018814965.1. Taxonomy (GTDB): domain Bacteria; phylum Pseudomonadota; class Gammaproteobacteria; order UBA9339; family UBA9339; genus UBA9339. Next base: position 147 of record JAHIYS010000104.1, on the reverse strand, counting down.
TGTTCATAACGAACATTTATTTCATGCCAAAAATCTTGCTCATTCTTTTTAATATCATTAATTCCAATTACGGTAGAGTTTTTTGGCAAATAATCAAATAATGAAGCTGTATTTTCAAAGAAAAATGGCAAGTAATATTCAATCCCT
>JAHIYS010000103.1 GCA_018814965.1 Gammaproteobacteria bacterium | reverse complement strand
TGCTTAAATCCACTTTCTGTCGTACCGGCGAAAGCCGGTACCCAGAAATTCCATAAATTAGAGAAGCCGTAGGGTCAAACTAATTTAATAATTACCCGTTGTCGATTGTTGAGACTTGACCCCTTAATTGACCCTTCATTATTTTTCCAAACAACTAACGGACGAACAATGCTTCCTCGCATATTCTAGTTTCTTCGACTCAACTGGAGTTAAATCATCAATCATTGATTCATATAATTTAACAACCTCACTGAATTTTCTTACATTAAAAGCAGTTTCTACTTTTGATCTTACACCACTTAAATAATCTTTCTTAATACCATTATCTATGAATTCCTCTCTCTTTTTTTGTAGTCTATCAAATAAGGTACTATCCCCTTTCAATAAATCTTTAGTATATTTCTTAAAAATGATCACCAATTCTTCGATACCTTTTTTTACAGCTTCAGGGGTTTTTGCTACAAATAATTTGTAATTATCAGCTTCCTCCTCACTACACATCCTCATTACAAACCCTATGGAATATGGCCTACACAATTCATACGACTTATTCAAACATCCAATATCCGCGCTAATTTCATATGCCAAGCGGTCATAATCATGATAAATATTCACAAAAACATTATCAGATTCATAGCGGACAAAAGTTGGAGATGCCTTAATGCATTTAAAATTATATTCCCTTTCTAAAAATACAAAATTATTCCTGACTGTTTCAATAAATTTCAGAGAATCACCGTTGATAGGTATAGCATCGATTATATCTCTCATTGTTATTCTCCAGATGGTCGCCAATATATTTCATCAAGATTCTTATATTTACCCCAACCACGATCCTGCAAAAGATTTCGTTCTGCATTCAAATACATACCACCTTTGTCACCAGGAGAAGCGTCTCTTATTGGTACTTTTCTATGCATCTCTGAACGCAGTAACCCAGAATTAATTTTCCACTCTGATTTCACAGATCCGCTTGAAGGCCACTGTAAACGATATTCATTTGATCTTAGCGCTCCTTCGGCTGATAAATCTTGGCTTCTACCAATCACTAAACGCCTCTTAGCTACATTGGCCGTTCTTATTCTCCCACCACCACCAGTAACAGCAAGAGCAACCATCATACTTGTACGCTTTCCACTTTCGCAAAGCATCAGGTCTCTTGATATCTCTCCTTTATTATAATATCCACTTGAACTTTGCCATTTGGCCTTTTCATGGCACCAACTATACTCTTCCGTCCCCGCACCATTACCACCATTCCCCATATTATACTTAGTGGACTGCGTATTGCCAACAGGGGATTGGCCATTCCTGCCTGAGCTCTCACCAGGCGCTCTGTCTGGAAGATCAAAACTACTTTCTGGATCAACATCATGAGTTTGTATTCCTCTAAGCTTTCCAAATCATCTGATCCATCTATTTTTGCTCTTGCAATTTCTCCTTTAGCTTTTTCTCTTTCGCTTTTTTTATTATGAGATCTGCAAGTTCACCGAAGGTTTTGAGTTGTTCGTATTCTTGATCTGTAATATCTTGTTTCGAAAATCCAAACATCCTATCAATATGAGTAGCAAACATAATATTTCCTAAATCATTCCAATCAGTATCTTGCTTAGCCGGCTCTAGCACCCCAGTATTTCTATTAAAGTTAGAAACATCATACCCCCTGTATTTAAGGATTTTCCAAAAAATTTCAAGAAGTTCTTTATCGGTCAATTTGTCAGGATTATGGTAAGCGTTATAATAATTTAAATAATATTTTTTCCGTTTTTCTTCAGCAATAATTTTCCGTTTTTCGCAAAACCTAGCGTATCTTAGCATCAAATTATCCATAAATTTCATATTTATTCTCCTGGTTGATTCCACTTTTCAGTAACACACCTGAACATACGAGCGGATGAATAACTTGCAGTAAATACTGGAGCAACCACTTGCATACCCCTTCCAACCCCTCTTAAAATGTTTTTAGTACCAACACCAGACCACTGACGAAAACTGCTACTTTCTAACATTGATCCAATTTTAGGAAATTTCTTAGACAAATATTGATCAGCAATACTATATGCAGATGTAAAACGTGAAACATTAGGTCCGCCGATCCCTGGGCGATCAATAGTTAAACCTGATTTATTCACAAAATTTTTCGGGATCGGAAACGCTGACATTGATAAAGCAAATGATGCTTGAACAATAGGATCATGTCTAACTTCATTAAAACAAAAACTACATGTCTCACCGAAAGCTGGCTTTCTTTTACCATGCGACTCGGCAAAAGCATCCGTCCCCGCACCATTACCACCATTCCCCATATTATACTTAGTGGACTGCGTATTGCCAACAGGGGATTGTCCACCCCTATTTTTAAATGTTTATGAGAACACTATAGGTACATATGATGCGATTTTTGGCTCAGGTTCAACTGATCATAGCGAATTGTAAAAGATTGCTTCGTCGCTACGCTTCTCGCAATGACAGCAAAAAACTAAGATTTCAGCAACCTCTATATGAGTTTGCTTAAATCAACTTTCTGTCGTACCAGCGAAAGCC
>JAHIYS010000102.1 GCA_018814965.1 Gammaproteobacteria bacterium | reverse complement strand
TTTAGAAAAATCAATTTTTATCAGCCCTCAACCCATATGACCACCATCATCGCATCAAGTCCTGACCCCAATCACTACTTTTTGATACTAAGCAACCCAACTTTAAAAATCAAGATAAAAGAGCAATGTAAAGGGGTCAAGCTCTTACTAAAGACATTAAATTTTAGAACTACTAAACAGTTGATTAATGATCTCGAACGAAAAAAAGAGGCAGTCTCTTGAAATTAGGCTTTATTTAAAAAGGCACCAATATTTGTTTAATAAGATTTGTTGGATAATTAATACTTTGTAGCTAAAAGGCGCCATACATTAATATTATTTTTCATGTCTTTAGTAAAGACTCGACACCTTATCTCCCCCATTAAAAGCAAAAACCTCAGATCCTACTAGATATTGAGCCAATTTGTTGCCGGTACAATGACTAATCCCAACTTTATTAATCTTATATAGGTTTATTTGATCAGCAATCGCTTTTGTTTCTTCATCATTTAATCCCGCCAAATGGAAGCCGCCTAAAAGAGCATAAATATTTGTTTTTTTATTATCCTCAATAACTTTATCAATAAAGTTTATTATTCCCGAGTGAGCACAACCGGTTATTACTACCAAACCTAGCGGGGTATCAATAGATAACGCCAACTCGTCAAAAAATAAATCTGGCATATAATCATCATCAACCTTTAAACAAAAACTGGTTACTGGCGGCTTTTTAAAATCTACATGTAGCTTGATGTTTTCAGTTAATTGCAATGAATCATTAATCTCAATAAATTCTATTCTATTCTTTTCTTCATAATGATTTTTCTCATGGGGAAAGCCAGCATATTCATACTTTCCATCTTCTTTATCATACTTTGGAATAAATATATCTGGATGCACATAAACAATTTTATCACTCATATACTCAAGACCGCCAACATGATCATAATGACCATGAGATAAGGCTATGCAGTCTATTGCCGTTAAATCTACCCCTAACTGTTTAGCATTCTTTAATAGGGTATCTGTTGCACCCGTATCAAATAAAATCTTTTTGTTATCCGCCTCGATTAAAAAACTGATTCCATGCTCTGCCAATAAATCCTTATGCTTTGAATTATTCTCAACTAGCGCTGTTATTTTCATTGCCCCTCCAAAATCAACATGTTGCCACTCAATTATGTCTTAAAAATCGCCTCCTAACAATAAATTAAAAAGTTTGTTGACTTCTAATAAGTGAATCCCTATCCTTATCTCATATTGGTTTACTTTTTATTAAAATAAAAAGTATCGCAAGAGGGAATCTGGTGTAAAACCAGAACTGCCCCGCAGCGGTGAATAGGAACGAACGTTACATAAAGCACTGGTGAAAACTGGGAAGCCGTAACAAGTAGAATTTATTTTCATGCCTATAAGTCCGAAGACCTGCCAATATAAATATTGACTGTAGCTTTCGCGGGAAAAGCTTAAGGCGCTATCTTTTGCCCCTTTTTTTACCCCCAAGCTGCTTTCTCTTTTTTATTATTTTATTTAGGAGCAAAGAGATGGCACAACCAAATACAAGCTGGACCGTTGTTAAAAGAAATGGAGAAAAATCCACTTTTAACAACGCAAAAATTGTTAATGCTATTTTTAAGGCGGGAGCCGCTACTGGTGAATTTGATCTAAAAACCGCACAAAAACTAGCTATAAAAGCAGTTTCAATCTTACAGCAGTTCCCACAGGAGCCGCCAATTAGCGTAGAAACTATTCAAGACATAGTTGAAGAAATTTTACTTAATTCAACTTATAAAAAAACTGCCAAAGCTTATATTATATATCGGGATCAACATGCCAGGATTCGTGAACTAGCAAATACAAACAAAATATCTTTGGTAGATAGCTATCTAGAACAATTGGATTGGCAAGTAAAAGAGAATAGTAATATGGCTTACTCTTTACAGGGTTTAAATAACTATATTGCCAACGAAACCAGCCGCAGTTATTGGCTTAATAAAATATATCCTCTAGAAATCAGGGAAGCGCACCTAAGCGGAAATTCTCATATCCATGACTTAGATCAACTATCTGTTTATTGCGTGGGCTGGGATTTACAGGATCTACTATTACAAGGATTTACCGGCGTACCAGGAAAAATGGCAAGTCTTCCAGCAAAACACTTTCGTAGTGCCCTTGGTCAGATAGTAAATTTTTTCTATACCCTCCAAGGGGAAGCTTCGGGCGCCCAAGCATTTTCTAATTTTGATACACTGCTTGCTCCATTCATTAGATATGACAAGCTATCCTATAAAGAGGTAAAACAAGCATTACAAGAATTCGTTTTTAACATCAATGTACCAACTCGAGTAGGATTTCAAACCCCATTTACTAATGTCACCATAGATTTGCAACCCCCATCTAACCTAAAAGAGCAGCCGGTAATTATTGGTGGCATCGCTCAAGATATTGCATATGGTGAATTCCAACCTGAAATGGATATTTTTAATCAAACATTTTTAGAGGTCATGTCAGAAGGGGATGCAAATGGGAGAATTTTTACTTTTCCAATACCCACTTATAACATAACCAAGGAATTTGATTGGGACAATCCTAATCTTCAACCGCTATGGGAAACAACAGCTAAATATGGCACCCCTTACTTTGCTAATTTTGTTAATTCAACTTTATCTCCTGATGATGTGCGCTCAATGTGTTGTCGCCTACGCATAAACCATAAAGAACTCAATCAAAGAGGAGGGGGATTATTTGGCGCTAATCCGCTTACCGGGTCTATCGGCGTGGTTACCATCAATATGCCAAGACTTGGATACTTAGCCAAAAATGAAAAAGATTTTTTTGAAAAACTAGCGGAGCAAATGGAATTAGCAAAAAACAGCCTGGAAATAAAGAGAAAAACATTAGAAAAACTTACTGAAGCTGGATTATATCCGTACATAAAATTTTATCTGCGCGACATATACAAACGTAATTCCAAATATTGGTCAAATCATTTTTCAACTATAGGTCTAATCGGCATGAATGAAGCTTGCGTTAATCTTCTAGGAAAGAGTATTGCTGACAACGAGGGAAAAGAGTTTGCCGTTAGAGTTCTAGACTTCATGCGCGACCAAATGACCAAATTCCAAGAAGAGACTGGAAACTTTTATAACCTCGAAGCAACCCCTGCCGAAGCAACAGGCTACCGACTGGCCAAACTTGATCAAAATAAATACCCTGACATATTTGAAAATTATTCTCTAGCTAAAGACCAAGATGAGTTTTGCTACACCAACTCTACCCAGCTACCAATTAATTACACTGACGATCCATTTCTAATGTTAGAGCTGCAAGACGAACTGCAAACAAAATATACCGGGGGAACTGTATCTCATATCTTTCTTGGAGAAGCGCAAGCTGACCCTAATTCTGTAAAGAACTTCATCCGAAAAGTTTTTTTAAAGTATCAGTTACCATATTTATCAATCACTCCCACCTTCTCCATCTGCTCTACACATGGTTATATTTCTGGAATCAAAGAACTATGTCCACAATGTAATGAGCCAACTGAGATTTATTCAAGGGTGGTTGGCTATTATCGGCCAGTAACTCAGTGGAACGCCGGCAAACAAGCTGAATTCAAGCTCAGAAAATTTTATATAATGAATGAAAACAAATGAAAATCGGATCTGTTCAACCATTAAGCCTGAGCGACTTTCCTCCGTATACGGCCGCCATTATTTTTACCATTGGCTGTAACCTACGCTGCTCTTATTGTCATAATAAAAATCTATGGGGTGATAATTTTCATCCCATAGACCCCCAAGAAGCATTAACTTTTCTTGATGGCAGAAAAAAACTATTAGATGGAGTGGTAATAACCGGCGGAGAACCAACAATTCAAAAACAACTAATACCATTTACACAAAAAATAAAAAATCTTGGCTATAAAATTAAGCTTAATACTAACGGCGTCAATCCAAAATGTTTAGAAGAATTATTGAATAAAAAGCTACTTGATTATATCGCTATGGACATTAAAGGGCCTTTTGATCTATATGAACAGCTTTGCGGCGTTGCTGTTTTGCCTGAGGATATAAAAAAAAGCATTGATTTAATTAGCGGCAGTGGCTTACCCCATGAATTCAGAACGGTTTTTGACAAAACCCTGCTAAAAGAAGCAGATATTGCAACCATAAAAGCTATCTTACCAAAAAATAGCACTTATATAATCACACAATTAAATTTCTAAACAAAACCAGGGGTGGTGAATAGATCGAGAAGCATTAATACATAACAATATAGAGGCAACTCTTAAGACCAGCCAAGAATATGGTG
>JAHIYS010000101.1 GCA_018814965.1 Gammaproteobacteria bacterium | reverse complement strand
ATTTTTTGTAAAAAAATTTATAAAATCCTTGTAATTGTTATATTGATATTTACTTTAGTATAAATATAGATATGTGATAATGAATGAGTAATTATATGTATGTTGGTTTATATTAACTACACACACCACGTCATATATGACATTTAGTGTATTTGCTTGATTATATTGATAATATATCCATTTAGTGATTTTATTTTATTGTGACATATTAAGATATTGCACCAGTTATGGTGCAATGTATAACATATTGACAAATAATGATTTAAATAATACCATGGTGTAGTAATGCACCATTGAACATGATAAAGTTGCTAGAATGTTCCGTTTTTTACCTTTACATGGTGTATATGTGCACCACTATAAATTGGATCAAAATATGCCTAAAATATATGCTACAGTATCAGAAGAAGTGCTAGTAAAATTAAAGAATATTGCTGAACAAAATAACAAATCTTTTTCAAAAGTTGTGCATGAAATAATAGATTTAGGATTAATATCTTTCATAAATAATAAAGATATAAAATCACAAAAGTTTCAAGAAAAAGGACAAGAGTTTGACCTAAAAAATCGAGAATATTTGCTCAGGATTCTTAATATTAGCTCTGAAGTATTAAGAAATATTAATCATGAACCATCAAAACTTCCAGGAAAAACTGTTGATATTATGTTATCTGAAATCAAGAACTATGCTAAGGATATTGTAGAAAACAAACTAAAACTCAGCGAATAAACATACTATATCTCAAAATCTAAATTCATATTATTTCCTGATTTTGCATGAACAGGTTTTTGAATATTTTGAGTAATCTGTCTAATATTATCATGTGGCATATCTGTACCTGATTTGCTTATTTCTTTGCTTTTATCAAATGAATTATTTTGTTGTTTTGTGAAAACATGGTTGTTATTTGTTGCTTTATTTGTAAAACTGTTACCTAATATTTTATCTTCTTGTTTGAAGTTCTTGCTAAACTGTTCATATGAGATCGCACCATTAATGTCTTGTCTAACTGCATTTATTCCTTTCATAATAGCTACGTCATTAAAATCTGTTTTTGCATTATTTATTTGGTTCGGGATAGCAATAAAAACTTCCTTTCCAGAGTCAATTAAGCGTTGTGCAGCCTTATGAAATGTATTATCAGCAAAAGATTTTGGGCCATCATTATCTAAGCAAAACACCACTTTCTGACCAATATCTCGAGTGTCAATATTGGAAAAATTAGACTTTCCAAGCGTTACTACTACATCGTTGTTTTTTATTCCTCTTACAGCATCTTTAACGCTTAACCCGGTTTCTACCCCTTCTGCAATAAAGCTTAGCTTGTTATTCTCATTGTTTTTGTTGGGTTCGATGGTTTTATCCACCATCTTTTCTGTATTATTTTTATTTTTTTGAAGGGAAACTGAAGCCCCGGAAGGCGACGAATAAGTACGCTTTTTAACGTCAAGGTCTGCTTTATTTGCCGTTTTAGGGTCAAGGTAGGTGGCTTGAACGCATTGTATATTTCCATCCTTATCTCTGCCGATAGAAAGCATTGCAGGCATATATTTCTGATTACTATCTTTCTCATTCTTCCCAACATAAACCTTTGGGTGATATCTAATATCGGGGCTATCTACGTTGCTAATACCTCGCTTGCCTTTTAGGTATCTCTCAGCAATAGTACCAAGTATAGGCATACTTTCAGTTGCCAGTTTCTTCGCATATTCACTAGTTTTATCATTTTTTGTATATACTTTGTCGTTTTGATCATTTGAATTAATTTGTAATTTATCACTTTTGTATTGTTTGGAAGCTATTATATTTATCCTATTGGTAAACATATTCGCCGCATATTTAAGTGTTTCACGAAAAGATAATCCAGTGTCTTTCTGGATTAGGGTTAATAAATTACCTGACTCCCCTGTTTCAAAATTGTGCCAAAGTCCTCTATTATCACCACTCATTCTGATAACCAGGCTTCCTTTGTTACCATATCGCCATTCTGACGAGGATGATAACCGTTCATTTGGCCTTCCAAGTAATTTTTCAACAAGAGATTCTGCGGAATTACTAAGAAGTTTGCTTATTTCTTTGGCATCATAAGAATTATGGTGAGACTTATCCCCGCCCAGATCTTTTGTTTCCTTTATTTCTTTTGTGGCTTTTGTTGTTTTGTTATTAATATCACTATGAGAAATGTCATTATTTGCTGCTTTTAAATCACCGGCTACTTCGAGTGCAGCATACTTGTCTCCCTTATTACCAAGAATCCGGTTTAAAAGTCTTGCCTTGTTATCTGTATATATCACCAAATGTTCGATGGCGCGGCTTATACCAATATAAAAGCTACGCTGATTTGCAAGATTTTTCCTGTAGCTTACTTCAAAATCAATTGCGTATGTTTTTGAACCACCTTGAATACCATAACCTGTTACTGTCTGGGCATAATCCCAATGTGCGTCTTTTAATTCCTTGGGATTAAGCATAACCTCCTTGTGTTGATTGTTTTCTATATTAGGATCTTTGCCTTCAAGGATTACAGCATTTTCATCGGTTTTTTTAACTTTATATTCGAAGTTTGCATATAACTCACGTTCCTTATCAGTTTTAGTAAGTCTTATAGTATCGCCGGTGGATAATTCTGCTTTTATATGCTCATAGAGCTCAATATTATATTTATCTACATCTTTTTCAGGATAAAAATATTTGGTTTTACCCACCTCATCTTTTAATAGCAAACTTTTAGATAACTGATCGCTTTCTGCCACGCTATAGTACTCTTTACCATATCTTACAATATCACCTATATTATAAGATTGAAGTGATTTATTTTCAGTATCAGTTAATCCTTTTGGCACAAGACAATTTACTTCTATTCCGTTTTTAGCAATTGCTCCCTGTTCTTTTAAACCTTCCCGGATGAACCCATTAATAACCTTTCTGTCACTATTAGCATGAACTATCACCACTGTTTTATCTCTAGTCTCTGGAGTTCTTGATAAATAATCTTCAGCTACCATCTTTTCTAATGTTTTTTCATCTTTCTTTAATTTATTATTGTCAATCTCAACTATTGAGTTTTTTAGGCTATTAAAAAACTCAGAATGGCCAACTTCTATTCTTTTAATATATTTTTGCGGGTTTTCATTTGCTATTTTTTCGAAAGCAGATGCATAATCTCCATGGATTACTTTCTCTACAGCCTCTTTTAGATTTGGATTCTTTTGACGTACGATCTCTCGTAAATATGCCGTTTTTAGAATATTAGATCTTTGTATTATCTCAAAAGGTTTACCAGAACCAATCGCAATATGCTGCGCAATATCGCCACTTAAAACCACTTTTGCCTTGCTATCACCTACTATATCTAAGAATTGTGCATAATCTTTATTAGATACCATAGAGGCTTCGTCTAATATAATTAGCTTGTTATCTAGGTGGTTAGTTTTGGGTTCATTAGTATTTTTACCAATGCTTTCTGCTTGATTTTCTTGTTTCCTGTCTTGTTCTAACAAAAAACTTTTAAGGGTCTGGGTTTTGATACCTTTACTTTTTAATTCTTGTACTGCTTTATGGGTTGGGGCCAAACCAAGTACTTCAGTCTCTTTTAACATGCTCTTTACTTGTGAGAACATAGTGGTCTTACCAACGCCAGCATACCCTTGAATTATTACAAACTGGTCTTTAGTTGTGGTGATTAAATGACAAGCGTTTTTTTGATCTTGAGTAAGATTAGTTTTTTCTACAAAACTTTGTACTGTTTTTTGATCTAATAATGGCTCTAGCTTATCTTGTCCTTTCTTTATATCATTTATAATTGATCGCTCTAGATCTAATATCTCTTTTGTGGTCCATCTTGTACCATCATCAAAATGCTTACCAATTACTAAATCACCAGCAGCACGTTTCTCAGCAATAACATTCATTATATCTTCATGGGTTATTGTATTACCATAAATAGATATCTGTTCTCTCAAAGCATAAGTAAGAGCTTCAGTAACCAACTCTTTATGGGTAAAACCAGCATTGCGAGACGTAATTTTTTCAATGGCAAAATCTACTGCTCTTTTATCCACTTTTTCTGCTAACTTATATTGGTTACCGAGCACTGAAATTACTTTTTCAATATCAGTTTTGATTTCCGCTGTAGTTCTATTATTTATGAATCTATCCACGTTACTAGCATTTACTGTTTTACTTATATCTAACAGAGTTTCTGTAGCTGATAGTTTGACCTGGTTATGGCCAAATCTCTTTTGTGCAGTAACATAATCATTGGTAAATATGGTAAGTGATTCTTTGGCGCGGCTTGTTAGACCCTTAATAGTAGCTTTATCTAAAGAATATGCTTTAAAATCAGCTAGCACATGATTAGATTGCTTTTTTGAGTATTTACTAATAGTAGTCGCATAATCGTATTGGAAATGACTGTCTTTTAAATCATCTGAAGAAACCTTAACAACCTTTGTTCCAAACAATAGTTTGATATGTTTATTATCAATATGTTGCACGACAACTTTTGTGGCATTTTTTATGCCCAGATCTTTCATGCTGCCTGTAGTAATTAATTTATCATTTTTTGCAAGCTGTAATGTCTCTTTTTTAAAAATTAAACGGTTCGCTTCCTGCTTTTTGGGATTCCATAATCTTTTTTTACCATCTCGAGTTAACTCCAGCGTATTCTGCTTCTTATTAACGCTCTCTATTTTCCAATCTTTATGTATATGGTTTTCGTCATAAAATCTTATAATCATATTTTTTTGGTATCTATGAGCTAAGGTGGCCTCTGGTTTCGACATGTATACAGGATTTAATACTGAAATACTTTGTTCAATTCCCGAAAGCTTTCCTTGTTTTTTTAGCTCTTCACGGATAGCTTCATTAGTTGACTTAATCTGCTCTTTTGAACCAAGAAAAACCATTGTATTGTTACGATCCTTATCTTCTTTTAAAGCATAGGCATGAGCCAACTGCTTAGTACGGTCATTATTATCTCGCACCGCCTTTAGTTCAGGCACATAATTGGCTTCCCTCTCGGTAGCGCTTATATTAAATGTTTCAATACTTGCATGTTTTATAGTTTCTATTGGATTGCCAGCATTAAATCCCTGTTTGGCATTAAGATCTCGTATGAATATCACTTTGGCGCTGCTTTTTTCGGTTAATTCAAGCAAAGAATGCATATCATTACAACCAAGAGTTTCCGAGCTGTTTACTACGATAACATCTTTACCTTGTCTGAACCGCAACAATGGCATATCTACTTCTTCTTTATACTTATGCTTAAACCCAGCAACACTCTCTCCTAGCTCTGGTTTACCCAAAGACACTAACCATTGCCATAAGGTATTTGGTTTACGCTTAATGTTTTCGTTAATATCATTTGTCATCATACGGTTTGGTGACAAAATACGAACTGTTTTGCCAGAGGACTCTGCAAGTTTCAAAACAGCAGAAATAAACTCTGTATTATCTGCCATTTTACTCTCGACTAAGCTAATCCTGTTTCCAGATTGTAAAACATCTATTGCGCGATCCTTTGCTTCACTGGGCATAATAATATCGATATCTCGGCTTTTAAGAGTAATTGCGGCATTCTTTTCGTTTGATCCTTTACCTCTATCAACCAAATCCATAATAGCTTTTTCAGTTTCTACGAGTTCTTTAGTAACAAATATGGAATCAGATTTATCTAGTGGAATAAGGTTGCCATTTTTTATAGTATCATTTAAAGCGCTGACTACATCGCTATGAGTATTCTTCCCAATTGAGAATTCTAGCGCTTGAGCAATTATCTTAGCATAATCGAGTTTTAAGTTATATTGAGATAAATGCTCGATAGAATCCTTTATCGCTTCTTTTGAGTTTTCATTTTTCTCAATAGAACTAGTGCTGATATTTCCAGTTTCTGAACCATCTTTTTCACCAATGCCTTTTTCATTCTTACTGTTATTAAGCTCAGCGATAAATTCTTTTGATGAAAAACCAACTGAAGCTAGTTCATCTTTCCAAACTTGTTTAATTGCATCTAGTTTAAGGTCTTTTGGTTTTTTTTCTCTAGTGTCTAAAGATGCTATATCTGCTGATTTTAAAGATTTGTAGTTTAGATTCCCTATACGTTCTTCTATCTGCTGTCTGCGCTTAGACATGATGTCCCTTGCCTCCTTTGGCACTCCTTTAATCTCCCACAATCCATGCGGCCCCACAGCTTCTATTTCACACCCAAGTTGTACAACCCTATTTGCTAAAGATGATTGATAAATTAGTCCATAGTAGATTTGATTGTTATACACTCGTTCTGAAAATCCATTAATATTCCCTGGATTTTTTATTCTACTCGATGCTAAAGCGCGCCAAGCATTATCTTGTCTTTTAGTAACATTCATTACTAAAGCATGATGATGTAGGTGTGGGTCTAATGCACGAGAGGCAGTATGTCTGACCAAAGCAACAGTTAGGTTCTTAGTGTTTTCGAATCTAACTTGTTCATTTTTGAATACCTTAGACTGAGCGCAATCTCTTTCTATTATTTTTAGCGTCTCCTTAACCGCATCAAGATGAGCATCATAAAAGCGCTTATCTTTTCCATCTAAAGCTAGAATAGATACGGACTTTGGTGCATGAAAACAAATATCATAACCAGCCCGATGATTAGTCTTGCTGTCTTTTTGCAAGCCAACAGCCAATCCATTTGGTAATTTACCCTCTAAAAGCTTTTGTAATTCATTTTCTTCTATCTTGCCTTTAAGCCCGAGGTCTGTCGCCCCTTTCCCCAACCATGAGGATGCTTCTTTAGCATCCACTTCAGATAAATAATAATTATCTTCTTTGGCATAATATTGGGCCGCGCCAGCAGCATTTTTTATAAGTGAAAGAGTTATCATTTAATAGATCTAATAGAAACGCTGAAACCACTATCAATATCCACAAGTAATTTCTGTATCTTGTTATCACACAGTATTTTCATAATTATGGAGATAAATAACCTATGCATTTTTTATCTGACTTAGTTTATGCTTAATGTCCTTGATTTCTTTTTTAAGCTCTTCCTCTAGCTCTTTTTCAGTGGGCAAATGTAGCTGATATTTGCTGGCAAAAATGTTCTTTGTTTTATCTCCCAAAAAGTATTTAACCATTTTCTTATTCTGCTCTGCACATAATATTAAACCTATGGTTGGATTATCTCCCTCTGTCCTCTCTTCCATATCAAAATAATTCACATATAACTGCATCTGTCCTAAATCAGCATGTGTTAGAGGCTTTACTTTCAGATCTAAGATAACAAAGGCTTTAAGAACTGTATGGTAAAACACCAGATCAGCATAGAAATGATCCCCATCTAAAGTGATGCGTTTTTGTCTTGCCACAAAAGCAAATCCGCGCCCAAGCTCAAGCAAAAAGTTCTGCATATTACTAATTAGAGCTTCCTCTAATTTAGATTCAACTAATTTGTGACCCTCAGGTAATCCCAGGAATTCTAAAACTAAAGGCTCTTTAACCGCATCTTCAGGTCTAATAATCTCTTGTCCTTTACAAGATAGTTTCAGCAACCCCTTCTTATCCCTACTTTTAGCTAATCTATCAAATAAGAAACTTCCCATCTGACGCTCTAATTCACGACCTGACCAATTGTTTTTGCTTGCTTCCAACTCATAAAACGATCTTGCTTCGACGCGACCATCTCTCATTAAAGCCCTATAGTGCACCCAACCAAGGTTAGATTTGAAATCAGGCTTGGTTAATCGTAAAGAGATTTCTTCCAACAAAAATGCCCCATATCGCGCCCTTTCTTTTCCAGCTTGCTCTTCTTCAACCATGTCTCTACCAATCAGCCAATATGCTCTTACTTGTTCAGTGTTCACTGTTAGAAGCACATTGCTTCTTGCCGTGCGTATATAGCCAACGATATTTCTGTATAAAGTATCTATACGCCGATCATCTGCAATGACTATTTCAAATGTTTTTATTAGCTTTTTATTTATGCTTTTCTTCTTTACTTTCGACATAGTTATCCTCCATATTCTCTTTGAGATTAAGTTTGATACCACCACCTATAACTTGGTGCGCAATACACACATTTTTTGTTTTCCTTTGTTACCATGCTTATTTTGGTAACGGAATCAAATTTTTACACAGCTTATCAATTGCTACACTTTTTTGTTCTCGCATATGCCAGTTATTTACATATTCTTTAGCAAGCCCAGCATCTTTTATTATAATCGCATTTTCAGCATTTCTCTTGGAGGCACTATGTGTGTAATTGTAACTACCTCCTATAACAATAAGACCATCTATAATAATTACCTTGTTGTGCGCTATAGCTGGTCGCCAATCTATAATTGGTTTTATTTTGTTCTTACTTAAGAAGTGAATAAGATTATATTTTCCCTTAAGTTGACTTTTATCTAGAATAATTCTCACATCTATCCCTTTCCTTTTTGCACTCACTATGGCATTAGCTATAGAGATATCAGTAAAACTGTATGCCTGAACTAGAATTTGTTTTCTTGCCATCTCAATAGTTTGTATTATCTTGCTTGCACAATCACTTCCAGGAGTAAAACAAACTTCGTATGAAGAATCACGCAAGAACTTTTCAGCAAAACATAGTGGGGACGCTATAAAAAGCAAAAAAATTATTATTGATATTTTGGTTTTACTAAATTTCATTTGAGTTCTTCATGGTTTTGGGTGGTTACTCCTCTAACACAATTTCTTGTTTGTGGTCAAATCCCGTAATACTATCTGGATAATCACTATCATCACCATCATCAGTATCGCCAATATCATTAGAGTCGCTTTTTATTGCCTTTTGCCACACTGTTTCTTTTGTAGCAACATCCTTCATTTTCTTAACTTGAAAACGGCGCACGTTTGAATCAAAACTCTCCACAAGGCCTTCTATCTCTTTATCAGGTTTTGCCTCATTGAGGATAAAACCTTCAGCTATCTGAGGCCTCTTGTTTAAAATCAGATCAAGTAATGTAATAGGATATGAACCCGCTAAACGCAGATAACACTTCATATCTTCTAAGTCCATGATTTCTGAGGCACTAACAATTTGGCTAATAACCCTTTGTGACCCAATCGAAATACCATCACGAATGGTATTGGCTCCATAAGAATAGTTCTCGCGCATATCTTCTATTTCCTGGCTTCCTAAAGCTCTTGATACTAGATCTGCCATATCAGGGCTAGGACTTCTAAAAAAGAATGATGTATTCATTAGATCAAATATCTCTCGTCCTGCGCTTTTACCATAAACCTTCTCTAACTGAGCGTAACTTTGCATACCTAAAACAAAACATCCCCCGTATTTACGTGCTTCTGCGATGCTCTCTGGTAACTGTGGTAATTTATGTAAACTAGGTAACTCGTCGCAGATAAACCAGATCCTACGATTACGGTTTTCTGGTAAAGCTAAAAGAGTAATCGTAGCCATGGAGAACCACATAGAAAGCAATGGTTTTAATGATGCGTGTTGTGCGGCATTTGAGGATAGAAATAACCAACCATCATCATTTTCATCACACACCCAATCTCTAATACAGAACTTGGGTTTTTTTGTTTGTTCTATGCCAGTTAGGAATCTTAATGACTTTAGATAAGTAGTAATAACAGAACGTATAGAAATAGCAGTTTTTTCAATTTTGTCGCTAGCAAGAGTAGCAGCCTCAGTATTGGCTAAATAACTATGTAGATCATGCAGCTCGGATGTTAATAGCAGCTTTAGAAGCTTTTTAATGGATCTATCTCCTTCATCCTGCATTGTAAATGCAGCACTACCAAAAATAGTTCTGGCTGCATTAACCCAGAATGGTTCAGTTTCACCATGCATTGGGATTAGGCTTTCTGCCATGTTTTCAAAATCAGTCGCTGTTCGTGCTTCATGCCATAGATTCCAGTTCTCACACCTACTATCAAATGGATTTAATATTTTATCCTTATCTTTTCTGTAAAATGTTGAAGTATAAACGCCACCTTTATCATATAGAAAAACCCTATCCCCTCTTTTACGTAACCTATCTAAAAGCTTTGATATGAGTTGAGTTTTACCAGCTCCAGTTGAGCCATGTACCAAAAAATGCTTGGTTTCAGAACCAACTATTATAGGCATATCATCTATGAAGATATCTGAAGCCATTTTTTCTTTTTTAATTAGCCTCGCAACGTTTTCAGGGGTATCTAGCCTTGAACCACGGATAAACTGATTTGCGGTTTGTTTTTCTCCTTGAGAGATCAACCATCTAATGATTCCATAAAAAACACCTATGCTCAAAACAAAACCAATGCCCGCCCCTATTTTAATATAAGGAATAATAGCTCCCGCATTTCTTACAAGCAGCTTATAAGATAAAAATGATTTTGGTGAAATATGATAAACCTTACCATGATAAGGAACTGCGAATTGCCCTAATTTAATACCCAGCAGATCTAAAATAGGATTTATTTGCGCAAGACACCAATACCATGCACTCCATAATACCTCTATAGGGGTAATTATATAAATAGATAATATTAGCAATACTACTAGGGAGAATAGATATATATTCCACACAGTTTTATTGATCTGTAACAACATCCTAAGATTATGAAATGTAATTTGACCACCACGGGTAAACTGCTTTGCCTTATCATTATTTTTTGAATACATTTTTTATCTCTTATTTCTTTATGTCCTATGGTAAATATGTTCTCCCTCCTTTGCTATCGATCCCTATCCCTTCTTAAATCACATGCATCTATATTAACGTAGTACTACTTTTAATTGGCTTCTCCTCGCACAATAGCAACCAACCCTTAATAATACGAAATAGAACCCACACCAGATTCACCGCAAGGATTAGAAAACCAATTAGCACAAACATAAGACCCCATCCAACAATACTAAACAAGAACCCAAACCAGAAAGTGCGTATTTGCCAGTTAAAATGTGATTCGAGCCAGGTCCCTTTTACTTCAGCGCGCTTAATATAATTTATGATCACACCGACTATAGCGGTTATACCAAATAAAAAAGATAAGGCCTGGCATAAATAAATAATCTGCGTAATGTTTTTTAAAGACGGCCGTATTTCTTTTTTATTAGTAGTCCATAATATTTCTTCGTTTTTGGACCTACTATCATCAACTTCGCATACTGTTATTTTATTTTCGTTTTTCATTTTTTATCGCAGCTAATTTTGTTTAAATTCTAAAACATCATAGATCAATCTTAAAAATGACGATCTCTAAAAAAACTTTGAGAGGCATCATGAGCATCCCAGCGATGTCTATCTTGGTAATCTCGAGAAGCATCAAACCTAGAGCCATCATCAAAATAACGACCCGCTGGATTTCCTCCAGAATCACATCCGCCTATCATAGGAAGACCAGTAGCTGGATTAGTTCTTATCTCATCGAGGATATGGGACTTTTGATTTTTCATCATACGATTATAATCTTCTTGAGTTATCTTGCCTTCTTTAAACAATCGTTTGTTTCTCTTAACTATATAAATAAAACCCCATAACCAAATCATAAGCCCTAATATAGGAAACACCGCCAAACCTAAAACATTCAGCACAGTTGTTTTAAGTCTTTCTCTTTTGAATTCTTTTTCTATTTGTTTCTCGTACTCATAATTAATGTCCTTGTATTTTGCAACTTCCTTACCGGCTTCAATATATTCCGCGCCTAAATCATTAATAATATTCTTTATTTCACTGGTCCTTTCTCGGTAATATTTAATTAAATTCTCGGCCCTAGATAAACCCGTTTTATCTTCCTCATATGCCAAGTCTTTCAACGTGGACTTTAATGTGTCGTATTTTAATTTTCTTTTGTAATCAATTGCCTCCAAGTTAGCTATAGCAGATCTATACTTTTCAGCTCCTTCAATCATTTTTTGATTAATAGCAAAACAATTTGTTGTAATAAAAATTAAAATACTAATGGCCACATATTTCATATAATCCCCTCTATTTCTTCTTTTCATCATGATTTAAAAAATTTGGTTTTATACGTTTATTTAAACTAAAGGCCGAACTTCGCGCTTTCTTAGACCCATCATCTATATGTCTGGTAACTCTATCCTTCGTTGCCTCATGCCTGCTTTTTTGAGCTGAACCAATATCCTCTATTTTATTGCCAATAATTGTATTATTACCTGAGATATCATCTGTTAATTGTTTATACTTGCGATGGTCTACTCCAAGCATTTCAGTTGCAACATCAGATTCTATTTTCTGTTTATTTTCTTTGTGTCTCATATTTATACCAGTCATCCTAGATTCAACACCGACTTGGCCAGATTGATACTTTCGCTCCGGCTTTATGTTGGAACTACTCTGCTCATACTTAGATATTATACTACTTCCTACTCCAGAATCACGAATATACTCTTTAGAAAGAGCTTCAAGTCTTGTTCGGTCTTTTCCTGCAAATAATACTTCTGCTCTCTCTTGCCCTTCTCTTTTAACCACATAATTCGCTATCTCCTGACTCATATCACTATCAATTTGACCCGAATGCTGTCTAACAAATGAGGCCACACTACTTAATCTTTCAGACTCTGACTTATGTATAGAGTATTGTTCTGACGCACTTCTTGCATTTCTAAGATCTGTAGATAATTGCGATAGATGCGACATGGCTTCTGATTTGCCAGTTTCTCCATGGCTGGTTTTGCTATATTCTTCTACCTTATGAAGATCATTACTAAATCTTTGAGCTTCTTCTGCCGTAACATCTATGCTTTTACCAATTCCATGACGCGTTGATGACTCATTTGTTCTTATATGTTCCGTACCAAGAGTTCCTTTTAGCCCAATTTCTATTCCTCCTCCAACTCCACCAGCACCAACTCCTGCTGTTTTTCCCGAAACAGAGCCTCCAACATCTAATCCTCCTCTTTGACTAAAGTTAACAAGGCCTCTAAATACATCATCTGTATCCATATGATTACGCTCAGCTATAGTATTTGCGATATTTTTCATATCAGAAGTACTTTGCGCGACAGATAATGCTTCTCTTGAACTAAAGCTTTCACCCATGCTCTTACGGGAATCTAAAGAATTTCCTAAACTATTAACATCTGAAATAGAATTAGATACTGACTGATCATAAGATTTCTGATCTTGCACAGCCGCGGTCCTCGATGCCTCTGCCTGTTCTGAGAAAGAAGAACTCAGAAGATCACTACTTCTAACATTTGTGGGTAATCTTGAAATAGCATGCGAACTATCATATATAGGGTCACCATCCGGTCGGCTGGTACGTAGAACTCCAGTACCTAATTGTTCTGTAGCCATTCCATGCATCCGAATAGAGTTAGTATCAAATTTATTTGCATTAACGTTATTCCAACTGGAATTTCCCAGATGGATATTGCCACTTGCAGCTTCTGATGCTGCTGAGGATGCTGAAGATTGTAATACTCCGCCAATATAGTTTGCTGCGGTATTAAACGCTGAAGACATCCCTTTTACCAAACCACCAGAGATAAATGGTATAGAAAGCATTAAATAACCTGCCATATTAGCTATATCCGAATGCTCAAGAGCTAATTGATCTATGCTACTTATAGTTAGTCTTGCTGGACCTATATCTGATGTAGTATAAAAAGTTACTATTAGATTTAAACAAGCAAACATTAAAGGCCAAGATTCAATCCAAAGCAAAGTGTATAAATAATTCTTTAGTACTTGGCTAGTAAGGTTAGGCTGAAATGCAAGCAGCACTATAACCGGAAAAAGACTTATCATTAGAAGCAACAAAACAGTATGCATAACAGGTATAATATAGGTCGCTATATTGCGGGAGGTGGCAAGCGACATTCTCATACGCTCCATAGCTTGAGTAGTACTAAGATTCAAGAGTGCCGCTGTAGCTCCAGTTTCAGCAGTATAATTAGTAATCCCATCTCTTACTCCATTTATCAAAAGGTTCTGCGTGGCTATTTGCATTGCTGTATTGGATAAATCACCGTAATTAAAATAATTATATATTCCAGTGAGTGATGTTTCTAATTTTTCTGCCGCCCTCTTCTCTCCCATCCTTCCAAAAATCCTCTTACCAAAGATTCTAAACCCATTTTCTTTAACATCTTTTTCAAGATGGCTTTTAAGATCATTTTTTGCAGCAAGACATGTTTTAAATATACCCCCTATGTAAATCCCCCGAATATTGCTAGGTTCTTTGGTTATAGTACCCAACAAATCTCCACTTTCTGTAAGTTCTGACATGGAGTATTTTTTAGTGATTAACATATCGCCTATAACACAGTTTTTTACATATTCATTTAGTTCAGATTTTACTTCTGGGTTTATTATATGAAACTCTGTAGACAATCTAAAAACTTTAGAACCAAACAACATACCAGTCTTATTATATGTAAAATCATCTGGCGTATGAAAAGCGCTTTCAAATGCACTTACAAGACCATAAGATACAGAAGTGATTATACTTACCGGATACCCAATGCCATACGGTACTTTTCCAACTGTATAGACTGCTCCTGGATTACTACTATCGATAATTTCTAAATCAACTTTTGGACTAAGCATAATTGAAGTAATTGCAAAATAGATAATGAACCATTTGGCAATAATTACTATATCCTTACCACGAATATAGTTTATTGCGGCTCCTAAAATAGAAAAAAGGATTGAGATCTTAATGGCCGTAGCAAAAGTCCCCGTTCCGATTAACGTCGCGACAGCATTGAAGACCTCTCTGGCAAGCTCACCATTTGAGATTACATATACCGGGATAGTGCTCATGGTTTTGCTCCAAAACTATCTTTAATCTGTCCAGTTATTCTGGACGTAACTTCCTTTTCGGTATTTTTAGAACTTTCAATAAATAACATTAGTTCTTGAATATCATGTCGCGATTCCGTTTTTATCCCTTCTACGTAAAATAATGCCTGGTGAATTTGATCAACCAATTGCTTATGTATTTCTGGTGCATAATCTGTACCGGACAAGCTATTTTCAACGGTTTGTAAAGCTTCATGCATATATTGCATCAATAGCGTTTTTGCAATCGCTTCCGAGTAATTAGTAATACTTAATGCTATAGCAGCACTACCAGCCATTAGATGTGCATTGATGAATTTTAATATCGGAAACTTAGTAAGCTCCAGAAACCCCTTAAGATGAGGAGGTAATCCCTGGCCATCTCTATCTTTATTCATAAGCGCGGTCACAATCTCATTAATAGATTTATTGATCTTTGCATATAATGCTTTATCTTTACTAATATCAATATCACCTAAAGATGGGTTGAGACACTTTGTCTGTTCATCACAAACGTAAATCTTAGCCGTTCCGCCCTCAAGAAGAGCTTTGATCACATTTCGATCTTTTGCTAGGGGATTATATATAAAAGCTTTTCCATAAGATTTGTAAGCAATAGTCCCAGATAACGACATAAAAAACTCTGCAAGCTTATGATCTCCATGCAGAAAATTACTCTTTAATAGAGCCTCCCAAATAAGATTTTTGTTAACGATAAGAGTTTTCTGATATTTTGGATCCTCAGATGCTTTATTTATTTGGTCTGAATAATAACTATCTTCACTGCACTTTTGCCTTGATTCAGCCCAATCTGAGAACATATTTCTATGGCTTCCAACATCCTTACAGATATGTTGCTGAGTTGCTTTCATCCTTGGCCACATTCCGCCAACAAGGTTTTCAGCCATCTCACAGGAGTTGAAATTACTTTCGTTAACTTCTCGTGCTATGTTCTGAATATATTGCATACTATGAGCAATCTCTGGCACTGCCGTTTCAAGCGCGAGATTAAACATATAACCCCCAGCATTACTCATAACTTTTTGGAAGAATTCTGTTAATGCTTGTGCATTTACAAATGAAAATCCACCATTAAAAAGATCTATACCGCCACACCCAGATCTAATGCTTGGTAAATCAATGTGCATTATCTGGATGTTCTTAACTCTATTCCGTAAAAACACTGATCCACCGGAATAATATCCAGCAGCTTGTCCTTGGTATGCAGATTCTTTAGTTATATTGCCATCATATCCAAGAGAAGTAAAAAACCCGTTAAGATCCCCAGAGACATCAGCCATAATATTTTCAGAAATTATACTTAATAGAAAAAACATAACGCCAAACAACATTTTATTTGGTTTTGTTTTCCTTATACTGAATCTATTTGGTTTATTTCTTCTCACTTATTTCATCTCTTTTCATGGTTTTATATTTCTTGGTTCTAGCTATTCTTCTCGTTTTGCAAGATTCTCGTTGTAAGTTCGCCCATTCGTGTGGTCAGCTCTAAATATGTTAATGCACCACTTGATACTGGATAAGCATGAAAATTATTTTTATTTAGGATAAAAAGCGTCGGGATAGAAATTTTAGCTCCCCTGCCAAAAAACTGGTTTACTATCTCTTGGGCCACTATTATGCTGTTTGGAAAAGATTGTGATGCCTTACCTCCAACCATAAATGCTTTAACTGGAATACCGTAATTATCTGAATATAGTTTTAAAACAGGATCAAATATCCTACAGTGCTGGCAATTACTACTGTAAAAAAAGATAAATTCATAATCTCTTCTAAGCAAAGATATTTTTGAATGAATTGCATTTTGTTGCCTCATTAAAGGCTGAGATGCTCTTATATACAAGTCGTTTTTGTTATCTGTTATAGCCTGTTTATTAGATAAGTTTTGTGTTTCTCCTAAAATCCTACCGCTACCATACGCAAAAGAATTAATGCTTAAAACAAACGATAAGATTATTATCGCCTGTCTTAACACAATATATTTAACTTGTGGTTGCATAATTGTTCCCCAGACTTATATCATTAAATAACAAACATAATAGAACGCCCTAGTAGCCATATTTCTTTGGATTTTGCGCTATCCGTTCTTCTGCTGCTTTATTCATACGTTTAATTAGTTCCATATATGGGATATCATTTTCAGCAATAGGAATAGCATAGGTATCGTATTGTTTTAAAAACAATGTTGGAGTTCTAACATTAGCATTACTACTACCAAAATATTGTTCAATTGTCTTATGTGTAGCTAAAGTGCTCTCTGGAAAGGATGGCAGTGAACGATTATCAACAGTATAGGCAATTACCTTCATATCTGTTTCATCAGAATACTTTTTCAAAGTTTTACCAAAACTTTCGCTTTTCTGATCTTTTCCTCGATAGAAAAATACAAACTTATCTGCATCTGAAGCCTCATATATAAACTTATGTATTAATGGGGATCTTTGTTTATTCGTTTTATCATACTGACCCCATCTCCCAGCTGAATTGTTCTTCTTATTTCTTGGTTTATTACCCAAAAAGGAGCCTACTTTATTAGTCAGATTCTCTCCAAATGCATCTATCTTTGCCACCCTTTCTTCTTGTGTGCTAGCAAGTGAATTTATATTAAAAAACATAAGCGATATTATTAAAAAAGAACTGAGTTTCTTTGTTGTAAACCTGGTTGATAATTTCATCTTATACACCCTCCTGAAAGTTAGTTGCTACTTGTAAGAATCTTCTACGAAGCTCTGATCCAGAAATAAATCCATAGTTTAACGGTTGCACTTTTTGGTTTTTTGGATCAACCAGAACGAGTGCTGGGAAATGCTTAATTCCAAGTCTTTCAGCATGACCCCTATTAATCTGGCTTGTTGCAAAAACCTCTATATTTTTTCCATCCATTGATATTGGCATTAACGATATATTATTTTCTTTACAGAAATCTCCTATTGTTGAAGCAAGGGCTTGATCTAACGAATTATTCCCTCTATAGAAAAAAAACAAACCGTACTTTTCGCTAAAAGACTTGATTGCTTTATTTTCTTTTTTGTACGCCTCCGCATACAAAACATGCTGGGCAGAGTTTTGTGTCGGATGTAGAATGCTGTAGTCAAGCTCTGGGTAATCAAGTAATGTCTTTTTCCATGCATGAGTAAACATATTGGCTTTGCCCATAACAAAATTTTGTAATATTAAATACGTTCTCATATTGGACTCTGTCGGGTATAAAATGGCCTTCGCCTTAGCTTCTCTCACCGTTTGACGTAGTATTGCCATCTGGATCATTGCCGTATTTTCTTTTTTATTCTTATTATCTTTTTCATCTTTCTTATCTTCTGGATAAATCTCGTTATACCAATGCCAACCAACAGCTTCCTTAGCTAAGGCAGGCATTGAAATAACCAAAAACGATGAAGCCCATAATAAATTTAAAATCACCATTGTCATAATTATCAAAAACCTACTTCTTTGTTCGATCATAAAACTCCTTAACCCGATCTGCCGCTTTTTGATCAAAATTGGGTTCTGACGCAGATATGCCTTTTGAACTTTTTTCCTTTAAATCTTCTAAACCAGAACCAGCAGCTTTTTTACTTATCTCTTCATTATTTGGTAAGCTTTTTGCGGCTTTGGCTCTAATATCGTTATAAAGTGGGCTAAAATCCATCTGATCGAACTTCATTCGTGATAATTCTTCTGGCGTCACACCTCGACAATCTGGATTAGCACTATCACCTCCTACCCTACCAAAACCTATTCCTAATTGATTCTTCCTTCCATCATTTTGTACAATACGCGCTATTTTACTATCAAAGACACAATAAACCCTATGATGTGAAGTACAAACCCCCAACACTTCGTTGTGACAATATCTCCCTATATCAATAGCTGTATTACTCTCTTTAGATTTAGCTAATTCCTTTTCATCATCAGAACAATTTAAAAAAATTCCCTCTGCCCAACCACTACTACTGATACCACAACAATTCTTAGCCCCTATCATATTTTCGGAACACTCCATTGCTTTGCCAGCAAATATAATCGGGTTCATTGTATTTTGTTCCCCAACCTCTTTAGCTGCTGCTGCTGCTAAAGCCGCAAGTGATGAAGCTGCTTTATCAAAATTTTGGTTTTTTGTTGGCGTAGTTGCTGCACAATCACCTCCAGAACAAAAAAGATCCTTACCACAAACAATATCACCTGCTTCATTACATTGTTCGACAGGACATTTATATGTTGCGTCTTGAACCAAACACCTACCAGCACCAGTAGTTCTACACTCTGCCTTTATTTGTGAACATCCTTGATCTCTTAATTGCTTACAATTATTATCAGATGTTTCCCTGCATTCGTATGTAGTTCTATACCTCCAGCAATCAAGGGTAACCGGAACGTTCTCGAAATATCTGGTTCCACCTGCTTCAACACACGCTGTTGTGGGATTAGAGCAAGTAAGTACTGCTAAAACAGTAGTGGTAATAAAAAATGAAGTGGGCAGAACACCAAAAACAATGTATTTATTAAGTATCACGGCAATTCTCCTCCACGCCTGGCTCTATATTGGCTACTTTACGCGTAAGATCTGCCATAATTACTAGGTCGTAGTGCGAACTACTCCAATGCGATCTTGCGAGTCCTTCGATATGAAAAGTTATTGGCTGACCTGCTACAACAGGAATATTTAAATTACTATTATTATAGCTCATATTGTAAACCCAACTAGCGCAACCATCCCATCCAACACATGAGGTCGACAAATAATTACCGTTTAAATATCCTCTTATAGCTCCCTTTGAATCTGGCATATCTCTACCACCGGAACCACAACAACGCCAAGAACCAAAGTTGATATGTCTAGATCCAAAACTAGCTGAGAAAGAAGTTATTGTTCCGGATACAGGTAAAGTAAAAGCTCCTGTCCGAATACCTGAATCAGGAGCTGCGACATTCAAATTATAATATAATTTTGTTTTCGCAACTGGTATTGATCCAGAATATTGCTGTGCTTCTTGATATGGTTGAATAACGATTTTTACTTTTGGCACCTTTTCACATATCCTTTGCACTGTATTTATCTCCTCGTTACAAGTTTTTTCAACATGAATAATCTTACAAGCTATCATCTTTTTATTTTCACAATCTATGTGCTTATTCGATTCCCCAGATACAACATTAAGTGCATTATCTGTAACCAACCTCCCCTTCTTCACATACTCTTCATCCTGAGTAATTTTATAAACTGGTCTTGTGTTAAACCCTTCGGTTATTGCTTTTCCAGGAGAACGCACTGTTTTGCCATCCTTATCTTTATAATCCTCATCTTTGGCAGACTCCACCCTAGCCGCTCTTTTCATGGCATCTGCATTATTTTGAGTAACACCTTGGTAATGATTTATCTGTGATGGGTTTTTTGTATATCCTCCTTTTTGATCTTTAAATACATCTTGTGGTTTGAATTCTAAAGTCCCTGCTCGGATCACACCATCTTTTACTCGAACCGAATCCCTTAACGAACCAGTATATTGCATTGCTTCTTGAAATTTTTCACTTGCTGACTTTTCAGCGTATGCGACATTAACAAAGAAAAAGGAAATGTGTAAAAAAACCAAAAGAACTAGGGAGATTAAATGGGCTAAAAAGGTCGCTAAATAATTACTGCCTTTTTTCATATGCCGCTCCTGTTCAAAATATCCTTGGCAACTTTTGATACATCTCCACGTTCAGCAATAAGTGTTAATGCCCTTTTAAGAGGGATATTTCCATAAATCACATCATAGTTCTTCCCATCTATTCCATCTCCTTGACTTACAACAACTGCAGGCACCACCTTGATGTCATATTTTTTGAACCATACTGGATTAATTAAAATCCCTCCTTTATTCTTCTCTTTTATCAAATCAAAAATCTTCTCCATAGTTTTTCTAAAAGAGTTTTTGTATAAACCACGAATAACTATTGGCACTTGATAACGCACAGAATCTTGAATAGTTTGCTGAAGACTTAGATTTGGCATGCTTAAAGAAACAAAAATAATTGCCTGTGGTGCTGGTTTTATAAAACCACTTAATTGTGTGTTTTTTACATGCTTGTCTTTAATAGTTTTAACTATCTCTTGATAATCTTCCATTTTTTGTACTGAAACTTTTTTATACTTTGTAAAGCCATCTTTTTCTTTTAATATCTCTTTCACCTCTTTCTCACGACGCAGTCTTTCGCGATTAATAAGATCGTTGGTATCACCAGCAAATGAGGTGGTAATACATAAAAGTACTAATATTGATGATATTGTTGCTATTGATCTATGATTCATATTTATTTAGTTTATTTCTATTTATTAATTATAAAAAAGTGCAATTACGCTTCTTCCAAATCATAAATCCAAAACAATTGCCAGATGATGGTTGGTTTTTACCACCCTCCCAAGTTATAACATCATGTCCAAACTGATAGCATTTATCAGCAGCTGAGATGAAGTTGGTCATCTGATATCGATACCTTGATTTAGGCATAATAGGAGCAAAGTGTTGAGTGCATATAGGGCCATTAAATCCAACCCCTGCATCTGGACTAGAATCTTGAATTAACAATTCTCTATGCAATTTAAAATTCATCCGTTCACTCAAAAGCACCGCTGCCTGTATAGGCCCTTTTTCATCAAACACCCTACCAGTTAATGGATATATACTTCCTTGCGTTCCAATACACCAAAACAATTTATCAATCGGCAAACCAAATTGAGCTTTAGCTGAATCTGCTGCACAGGCTGCTTGAGCTACAGGATTGCCAAATAAAATAGCTTCTGGGTTTAATATAAATCCAAGTTCGTCGTCATTCCAAAGCGGATCCAACTCAGTCAGGTATGCAATATCAAAGTCTCCAGTATGCAAACATCCTAATGAAGTTATAATGTTGAGCCATAAAATTAATGGATACTTGTACCAATGTACGTAATAAAATGCTGCAGAATTAACTGGGTCTCTTGTTTGTTTGCCACCATATCCTGCATTACCTATATCCATAGTAAAGCCACCTAAATTGACCATACAATATGGAGTTGGGGTTACATCAGTTAAAGCGAATGGCTCCCAGAATCCTATATTCAGACCAATACGTATAAATGGAGGACCATTTATTTTACAAGCACTTATTGGTAACCCTGGATTATCAGTATCTGGGTAATCGCTAGATACAATTTTCATATTCCCTATAGAAATTGGGAAAAGACAATCCCAGCAAATATCTGTTATAGGATTAACAAAACTCCCCTCACACTTTGCCAAAAGAGCTGGCGCTACAAAAAATGTAATTGCTATGATTAACAACATTAATCTGTTTTTTTTATTTATTTT
>JAHIYS010000100.1 GCA_018814965.1 Gammaproteobacteria bacterium | reverse complement strand
TGCAGCATCTATTGCATGTTGAGATATTGCCTCGTCAATTCTTTGAATAAAGGCCAACATTTGTGCTTGTGCCGCTTCGATCCTATCCATTGTTGCTTGGAAGTCCTTTTCACGCTGCTCTGAATAAGCCTTTAATCTCTTTACTTTTGCCTCATGCTCACGCTCTAGCTTAACTACAAGCAGCTTATACTTCTCAAGCAAAGCAATCTCAGCTCCGTGACCGCCTTCTGATTTTAGCTTGGTAATTATCTTCTCTATCTTTGTTTTTAAACTTCTAATTTTATTTGCAGACTCAGTACTTGCTTTAGCCAACTCTTTTTTGATCTTTTTTAATTCGTCAGCACTAATCCCATCGTTGTGGTTTCTTTGCCACCCCAATCGTACTGCTTTTCCTATGATCAACATTCCTTTAGGACTCATATATCACCCCTATAACTTAATTCAACATAATTTCATGATTTTTTTATTTTCTACTAAACCAAATCATTTGCAAAAAATAACCATAATTCTAGTCAAACAAAGACTTCACTACTAATAAAACCGCTAGGCTTTTGTCTTAAAAAGCTAATTCCTCTAATGGCCTATATTTTAACATAACTATGCCTATAAACAATTCTAGTTTAACAAACATACCTTATGGCAAGCTTAAGGAGTATTAAGATGCCAAAGATATCAACCAGCATCTTTTTAGGGGATTTTTTGAATTAAATCAAACAAATAGTCATGGTTACTACTATTTTGGCAAACTCAAAAGTAGTTTTGCCATCTTTATTTTTCAGAGTAAGATCAATATTTGGATGCATAAGAAGCTCTTTTGTAATACCAATATTCTTTTGGTCAACTGCAAGTATTAGCGCGGTATGCCCGCCATCAGCTTGTATACTAATGTTTGATAAAAATACGCTTCATTTCTTCTGATTCAATAAGATCAATAGCAGAGTTACCATCACTTCTCTTTAGATCAAGTCTTGTATCTGAACGCTCCAAAAGAGCCTGAACAACATCAATATTACCTCCATTGATAGCGAACATTAAAGCCGTATCTCCTGTAATAGATTGAAGGTTTGAATTAACTCTATTATTCGATAAAATCAATCTCACAGCCTCAATGCCCGCTTTATAGATAATTGCATACATAAGCGGGGTCCAACCACCAAGATTAGACATAACATTAGGATTGACCTTTGGAGATTCCAATAAAACTCTAATTATATCGATATATCCATTTTCAGCAGCGCACATAAGAGCGGTTTCACCTATCACATCTCCTTTTAGATCAGGAAGAATATCAGGAGAAGATAACAACGTTTTTATAATTTCAATCTGATTATTTCTTGCTGCATACATTATAGCTGTCTCACCAAGTAAACCAAACATAACATTTGGATCAACTTTTGAGCTTTTTAGTAGAGTTCTGACTATCTCAACATTATTCTCTATAACTGCAATTATAAGAGCGGTATTTCCATCTTTATCTTTAATATTAGGGTCTATATCATCATGAGCCAAAAGTATTTCTACTATCTCAGTACTATCATCTAATACAGAAAACATGAGAGCAGTTTGGCTGCCATCCATTTGAATATTGGGATCAGCTCCTGACTTAAGAAGCGATGAAACCATTTCTGGCGATCCATGAGCACAAGCAATCATAAGAGCAGTCAAGCCACCATCATTTGTAATATTTGGATCAATCCGTGGGCTCTCTAGAATTACCTTAACAATCCCTGGCTTATCGCTATGTATAGCTCGAATAAGCGGGGAACAATTATCAGCTGTACTTAAGTGAACCCTCGGACTCGCTAAAAAAATCCTAATAATATCGGGAAAATCACGCAATATGGCAAGGGTTAAGTCATTCTCCCCCATTACACTATTTTCTATGTTGGGATTTATTCTTTCATCTGCTAACAAAATCTCTACAATTTTAGAGAAATTATTTACAACAGCCGTTGTTAGAGCAGTCTCGCCATTTTTCTTGCTTTCTATATTTGGATCCAATTTCTTACACTTTAATAATGTTTCAAC
>JAHIYS010000099.1 GCA_018814965.1 Gammaproteobacteria bacterium | reverse complement strand
TTATTGGGCGAAAACCCTTTGTTTTTTTGGGGGGCTTAATTTATACTGGCCCCACCATTATTCCTACAATTTAAATTCGGAGAAAAGTTGTGAAAAGTAAACTTATATTTGTTGCTTTTATTACTGCTTTTTTTAGCAGCGCTGCTTTTGCAGGTAACGCTACTTACAAAAAAGAAATATCTAAAGAAAATATTACTAATTTAAAAGCACGTACTTTGCTTTTAGAAAAACAGGTGCGGTCGTTGCAAGATCAGATTGATGTGGTGCAAACTACTGATAAATATGTAAACAATCTAGATTATATGGTAGAGATGTATGCGCACGGTCCAGCAGTTGTTACATCTCCAGCTTTAGGTGTAAGACGTTCGGCAGATGATGCTTCTGATCTTATGGTCAAGTTGCCGTCAATCAATGAAGATTTGGTTCTATTGAAATTACGTCAAAAAATGGATAATTATGCAATAGAGAATCATGTTCCAATCCCAGATCGTCCAATCATAGCTTTAAGTGGTGGTGTTGAAGGACAGATAAAAGATAGTTATGCATACAATAGAACAGATAAGACAGATTTTAATTTGTCATGGGCTGAGTTAGATGTTGTTGGTGAGGCAGGACCATGGGCAACTGCGATGCTTACTTTGTCTCATGATGGTACTAAACTCAATAATAGTACCCGAGTGAGAAACTCTAGGATTAGGGTTGATCAAGGTTTTGTAACAGTAGGACAACTAAATAAATTCCCTTTATATTTTACCCTTGGGCAACTTTATCTTCCATTTGGAGGATATAGCAGTTACGGGATCACTGATCCATCAACAAAAACTTTGGGTAGAGTTAAGGATCAGGCCGCTGTTTTAGGCTTTAGCTGGAATGGGATAACCGCGCAGGCTTTTGGTTACCCTGGAGAAACTAATGGTGCAGCTACCAGCAAGAGCAATATTTTTCAACATGCTGGCTTTAATCTTGGCTATGAATACTCTAAAGACAAATTTAAAGTTAATATTGCTGGAAGTATAATTGGTAATCTCGCTGAATCTGATGGGATGCAGACCAATGTATATAGTGCAAGCAATACCGATAGAACTATTGTTGGATCAGAGACACTAAACAATCGCATCTGTGGTGTTGATGGGCGGATTAAAGCTAGTTACGACATGTTTACGGTTTTAGCTGAGTATGTTGGAGCTACTAAAAAGTTTAATAGCAACGATCTTAGCTTTAATGGCCAAGGTGCAAAACCTCAAGCATTCAGTGCAGAGGGAGTGGTAGAGTTTTCAATCAAAGGCAAGCCAAATAATTTTTCTTTAGGCTACGGGCAAACATGGCAAGCTTTAGCTTTGAATCTGCCAAAGCATAACTTCTTTGTTGAATACGGGGTATCTTTAGTCAAAAATACCATTTTGAGTTTTGAATATCGTCATGACATCAATTATGGTTGGAATGATGTCGCCAAAGGTAATGGGACATTACCACAAGTTATGGTTGATGGTGTCGGTAGACATAGCAATTCTATTATTGGCCAATTAGGCATTTATTTTTAATAGCTGCTTGTAGAGATTGTAAAAAGAGCGCCAATTGGCGCTCTTTTTTTATCAATAGATTGCCACGTCGTTTGCTACGCTTACTCCTTGCAATGACGTTTTGAAGGATAATTGCTGCGTGAACATACGATGTTATGTCATAGCGAGCCGAAGGCGAAGCAATCTCAATGGATGATGCGCATTACTCTAGCTTAAATGAGAAACTATATTGTTTTGGGGATTAAAGGCTCAGCTGAAATCATATCTTTTTCCGTACTGGTCAAAGTCGGCATCCAGAAAATTTAATAGCATGTTTATATGTTATTGCGCTTAAAGATTTGCAATGCAGGTGGTTTTAAATTTATAAGTACAGATTTTATTTAAAGGACAAATCGAGCATTTTGGTTTTTGGGCTAGGCAAATATATCTTCCATGTAAAAGTAATAAGCTTCCAGCTTTATTGGCGAATTTTTTAGGAACAATAGTTAGCAGTTTAGTTTCAACCTCTTCTGGTGTTTTGCCATTAGCTAGACCCAAGCG
>JAHIYS010000098.1 GCA_018814965.1 Gammaproteobacteria bacterium | reverse complement strand
GCGTTGACCAAATGTCTATATGATCGTTAAAAAAACAATCTAGCAGTTCACTTAATTCCCTTACATTATCAATAACACTAGTAACTTTTTTTGTTCTTGGTAAAGACTCCAATAATGTTGGTAGTTGTAGAGAATAATAAACAGGTTTTGCCTGGTTAGATGAAAAATATTGTGGTTGCATAATTGTAGCTATGTAGTCATTTAGCCCGTAGCCACGAGAATCCTGGTATATCGTTTGGATATTTTTTAATGGCCCGGTTTCGTCATCGCCTATAGATGGAGCGCAGGCAGGAATACTGCCAGTGCTTATGTATATAAGGTGTTTCAATGTATCTACAACATGTGGATCAAATTTTAATTCTTTATTACTTAATGATTTGACGAAAATTTCCCAAACCATATCTAAAGATTCTTTTTTACGGCCATAGGTTGAGTGTTGCCACCCTTTTTGGCTAATATAAAGAGCTAATTTCGCCCATGCATCATCTTTTTTAATCGCTTCAGCCCATTTTTTTGATAAGAAAATAACTTCGCAAAACCATTCATTAGGTACAGCACTACTTCTGGCGATTTGTGAGAATACCTTCCAGTGATCATAAAGATGTTTTGGGGGTGATTCTGTTACCCCATACTTTTTTTTGAGCTGCTTATGTGATAGTGCTTCGCTAATTTTAGGCAACATATATAAGGAGCGGGCCCCAGAGGTGATGTCGTAGTGGCTGGTCCAACCAAAATGCTCCCAGATGCCTAGCTCTAAGTCGCTGCCATAGGTGGCTAAAGAAAAGATTTTGCGGTGAATATCAGAAAAAAGTTCCACGGTATTTTTAGTTATAATTCCAAGTGGGATCGGGTTATACATCAGTTTGTTTTTGATATTACTATCTATTTCATTGTCTGTTATGGGAATTGAATTATTTGCGTTGTTGGGTAGATGCAGGATGTTTTTATTGAATATTTTTACACCAAAAGGGTATTGTACCTTAAAGAGGGTAAATTCTTTGCCTGGTGAAATCTCATCTATAATTTTGGCAAGCCCTTTAGAATTGTTGGCAACCGTACTTCTGACGTCAGACCAGGTCAGTTCCTCAATCAATGTCCGTTTTTCTTTTGACATATAATTCAATTATATTGTTGAGAAATAATGCATTTTTATCCATAAAGCTTTTGTTTATTTTACTACTATTGTTATGAATGATGCAATATTAATAAAACCTTAAGCTTAATTAGAGTAAAAACCATGAAATTGGCAAAATATAGGTGGGTAATTGATAATATTTATTAATGACCAAAAAGACTTAAAAAGACTTAAAATGCCTCTTGCTAGTTTGCTTTTTACCCGAATCTTTCGCTACCGTTGCTTCTTTCCAGACCTGGCGGGGTTTGCAAAATATCGTTATAAAAGGACCAGCAAAAGGCATGAGAATTCTATCTAAATTGAGACCCTACAGCAAATTTTTATTAAAAATAGAGGTGATATTCCCAATGTTTTATTTATATAGCGTATAACTAATTGATTAATATAGTTTAAACGATATTTTAGGGTATCGAAGATCTGTTTAAATCTTTGTGCTGTCATAAGCCCAATGGAGAATGGCCTGTCTTTGTTTTTTTCTACAGTTCCAGTCATATTTGTTACAATTTTTGATTATTTGGGCTAAATGTCTTTTCATCATCTTCCATCTTTTTATCTGACGGGCATCATCTTCATGTCTTCGGCCTTGGTAATAACGGCAATACCATTGAAACCATCCACGTGGATCATCGGGATGAATCCAGCCATTTTTTCTCCACACGGATAATGGCTGGCTGGCGTTTACCTCAAATAAATTTAATTTTGGATCATGAAGTTGTGAGCAAAGTTTAGCTTTTTTAAACCAGCCTTTGGGGAACTCCTCCTTGCAATCAGTCATATATTTACCGCCAAAGATCCCCATTTCTAGCATCTCTTTGGGGGTCAATTCGGGCTTAAATTCTGGGTCAAAATTTTTACCAGGCCGCTGTGAGACCTTATATTGGTAGTTTTTTTGCATTTTATCGTTAACAATGACTATTTTCATATCAAAAATGATTATTTTTTTGGTTACATGTTTAGGTATGTAATATTTAATTGTAGGATTGTTGCGAAGAAAACCCAAATCAAATGAGGAATATTAAGTATGGCGATCCATCTGTAGCGAGGGTATATGGCAATAATAGCCCAAGCAAGAGTGCCTAATACCAAAATGATGTCGATTGAGGCCAAAAGATTGTTTTTGAGTCCAAATTGGATGGTAGTAAATGAAAAATTAAAAATAAGGTTTAGAGCAAATGGTAGAGCTATTTTCCATGATAAGTTTTTTGAGATAAATTTATATAATATTACTCCATAAGTAATAGCAATAATGACATAAAGCGCCATCCATACTGGTCCAAAGATCCAGGCTGGAGGTGACCAGAAAGGTTTGATTAGCATTTGATAGTAATTATAATTTTCCATAAAATACCCCTTTATTTTTTTGCAATTTCTCTAATGCTTTTTTCGTGGACAGAAATGTTAACCTCTTGATTTATTGGTCTATGAGCAAGGGGCTGATCTAATTTATAGCTTTGGGAGGTCGTCATTAATTCTATTTCCAATGCTAATGAGCGTGGGAATGCTATTGTCATAAGATAATATTATGCCTAAATTTGTTCATATTGCTATCAGTTAATCCAAGAAGGTGGTGACAATATTGGTTTTACTTTCAGGTTGTTTTGTCAGATCGATCCAAATCGGTTTAGGAGGGTAGTTTTTATTTATGATATTTGGTAAATACTTTGGCAAAACAACAGGATAAACGGTTTCATGACAGCTTATGATATCGTCCAAGCCAAACCAGGCTATTTTTTTAATCACCTTGCGCTCATTGGCAGTTAAATGTTTTAGTGTTACTTCGGTTTTATTTGTATGAGCAACAATAAACTGTTCCCTTAATAAAGTGATTTTTCCACAGAGTATTAGTTCAAACTCTCCATGCCATACTTTAGGCCCAAATTTTACATCCTCAGGGTTTAGTCCGGTTTCTTCTTTTAATTCTCTGATTGCGGCATCCATGATCTCTTCTTCTGGTTCAATTTCACCTCCTATAGTAAACCAAAATTTTCCATGATAGATCCCATCCTTTGTTGTGGTGCTAGGATCATCTGCACACATTAAGAGAATTTCATCTTTATCGTTTATTAAAAGTATTTTTACGCTATTGCGAATTAGTATTTGGTTGCTCATTTGTTTCTCTACTGATTTGCTACACCTTTAGTTTTGAAAAGCGCCTTAGGTTATAGGTGACTTTTTAATGGGTCGCATAAGTTTTCATTTATCAATATATTAAATAGATACGTAGGTTATATTGGAATGTGCGTGAACAATCAATCAAAAGCTGGCGGAGAGAGAGGGATTCGAACCCTCGATACGCTTGCGCGTATACATGATTTCCAGTCATGCTCCTTCGGCCTCTCGGACATCTCTCCAGTTTGTTTGTAAATCTTGTTGAATTTGTTATTTGCGTACGACCGACATTGTAAGCGCAATTTTTAAAGTTGACGGTAATGAATACGCACCAACATATATCTCAAATTCCGCCAATCTTCGCAAGAATATTAATAATAGTAAAGAATTTTATCATGTAAAGAGCAATCTATGGCCATTTTATCAGTATTTTTAAATTAATTGTTACTATTTAAAGGGGTGGGATTTGTTTTCCCAAATTGGATGGCAGTGTGTTTCTTTAATAAAAAATATACTGATGATTGCAGCTATAAAATAACAAATCGGTAGTGTTGAAAGCGCAATCTGATAACTACTTAGGCTATACACATGAATATCGTTTTGGATTATCCCTTGCCAATTAAGATCCAAAATCTTACCTATTAGCACTGGAAATATTAGGCCGCTTGAAACCACACACATATTATTAAATCCGTTGGCTGTTCCGATAATATTGGGCGGTTTGTTATCTTTTAGTAAAGCAAAGGATAAGGCTTGACCAGCTGAGGCTGATCCGATAACGAACATTAAAATATTTAGTGTTATTGGTTGGATGTTAGTTATGAATATTACTAGGGTCATGGAGATTGCTCCAGCAATAGCACAAGCGCTCATGATTATACAGCGTTTGGTAATAAAATCTGAAAGCCATCCGATAAAAGGACTAGTGAGAGCTATCCCGATCCACATATAGGCTATGGCTCGTGTTGCTTCTATATTACTAAGATTACAGCTTAGACGTAAAAATGGCGCTCCCCAAAGAGCAGCGAAAGTTATAACCGGAGTCCAAACTAAAAAAGAGTATATGCCAATTGTCCATGTTTCTCGATTACGCAGAGCAATTTTTAAATTATGCCAGATAAAATTTTTATCGCTTTTGATAGGAGTGATCTTTTTTAGGCCTTTAGGTTGATTACGGATAAAAATGGCAATTAAAATTGCCAATAAAAATCCGATATAAGCAAATCCAAGAGTTGCAGTGCGCCAATCAAAATATTTTAAAAGAATTGCAAATGGTTTGCTGCCTAAAGCGCCTCCGAAAGCTCCCATCATTTCAATTATGCCGGCAAAAAGGGCAAAATATGCCGGTGGTACCCAGCGGATTGCAAGTTGTAATACTCCAATAAAAGAACATGCGGATGCTCCGCCAATTATAAAACGAGCTAATGCTGCTATATAAATATTGGGAGCAAAGGCAAAAAGTAAAACGCCAAAAGCACAAATAGTGGTGACGCAAGTTAAAATCACTCTTGTGCTATAGCGATCTAAGAGGATGCCGGTGGTTAACTGAAGAGGCATATATGCGTAATAAAAACATCCCGACATTAATCCTAGTTTGGTAGCGTCAATAGCAAAATCACGCATTAGATCATCTGCTATTGCTACCGGAGCTACCTGAATTATGAATTCATAGAGATAGAAACAAGAAGCAAGAAATAGTATCACTATAGCTTGGGTAGTAATTTTTTCTGCAAATAATTTTTTTTGGTGCATGGTGGTTATGGGTGTTTTTTTAGCGATTCTACCTAGCTTCTTTATTGATCACAAGGTGTTGGATCTTTGAATATTTTTTTGTTGTAGTTTGGCGTCAAAAGTGTGCTGCGTTGGCTGCGTATTTGAGCCAGAGAGTTTTACAATTTATAGATGTAATGTAAGTAATAATGTATTATTCAAATCTATGCCAAAAATTCTAGCTATTGATACCTCAACTGATGCTTGTTCAGCAGCCTTACTAATTGATAATAAGGTTGCTGATCGTTTTGAGGTTGCGCCAAAACAGCATACTAGCCTTATTTTATCTATGATCGACGATCTTTTGGTTTCGGAAAAATTAGATTTAAATCAATTGGATGCCATCTCTTTTGGCGCTGGTCCTGGAAGTTTTACTGGAGTGAGGTTAGCTGCCAGCATTGTTGGGGGTCTTGCTCTTGCATCTAATATTCCTGTTATTGGGGTCTCAACTTTACGTGCTTTAGCTCAAGAGATTTTTGTGGAATTGGAAGAGTCGAAGGTATTGGTGGTTCAAGATGCTAGGATGCAGGAGGTTTATTGGGGAAAATATCAGGCCAATAATGACGGTATTATGCAAGCTATTAAGCCTGATAGGATAATTAAGCCTGATGAGGGTATTATCTTGGGTGATGATTTCGTTGGTGTGGGGAGCGGCTTTAGAGTTTATGCTGATATTTTAGCTAAAAATTTTAAAATACCACTGGTAGCAAGAGAGTATGTTCAGGCTAAATATTTGTTGCAATTAGCAGCATATGATTTTAGTAAAGGTCTTGTAACTACGGCTGACAAGGCACAGCCGGTATATTTACGGGAAAAGGTGGCATGGTCATAATTAGCATGAAATCTATATTGACGTTGTTGATTGCAGTTTGTGCTTATAGTTATTTATATTGTAGGTTTTGTTGTTAGTTTTAGCTATATTGGTTGGTTTATAATTTTTGATATTACCCTATGAACTAATGTCTGGTTTGGATATATCAACTATTTCAGGTCTAATATGTATGTTTTTACACTTTTACCCATGGCAGCTATTGCCGATGGGTGTTTGCTATATGGTTTGAAAGGGTTTTATTTATAAAAATTCAAATGGTTCGATTTAGAATATATCGAAACTAATTTGCCTTGTGACAAAAAAAGTCGTAATTTAGGGGAATAAAAATTAAGGAGAGGAGCTATGATGAAAAACCGCATGAGATTTTTGTGGTTGATTGCTTTGTTGTTGCCTATCGTGGTTCAAGCTCAAGTTGAAAATGGTGCAATCTTTACCGATTCAGCTAATGTTATAACAGTACAACAATCTAACCCAGTATTTGATATTACCTTAAAATCAAATCCCAGTACTGGATATTCGTGGATGCTTAAGAGTTATGATGAGAATTTAATTTCTCAAGCTGGACATGCTTTTTATCCACCATCATCTTCTAATGATAAGCCCGTAATGGTCGGCAAACCAGGCTATGAAAAGTGGACCTTTAAAATTAAACCAGAGAGCTTTAGTAAGTCGCGAACAACCAAGATAACTATGGTTTATAAGCGCTCATGGGAAGATCAAGAATTTCAAACTTTAGACTTTACGGTGGAGATACAAAATGCCAATTAAACAACATCCAGTTTTTACTAGTTTTCATGAAGTACAACATCCATTATTGCAACATAAGCTAACTTTGCTTCGTAAGTGTGATACAGATAAGAAAGAATTTAATGAGCTTGTTGGGGAAATCAGTACCTTATTGGTTTATGAGGTAACAAAAGATTTGCCTTTAACTAATGAGAGCGTGCAAACCCCATTAGAAAAGTGTGAGATGCCATTTCTTGCTGGTAAAAAGCCAGTGATTTTAGCAATATTACGCGCTGGTTTAGGAATGGTTGGTGGTTTTTTGAATCTTATGCCTTCAGCCCGTGTGGCTCATATTGGTCTTTATCGAGATGAATCTACTCTCGAACCACACTTATATTATTTTAAAGTTCCTTCGCATAGCAAAGATAGACAGTTTTATATTTGTGATCCAATGTTAGCCACAGGTGGTACTGCTGTGTGCGCGATTGATAAATTAAAAGCTTCTGGAGTGCGTAAAATCACTTTTGTTTGTATTTTAGCGGCACCTGAAGGTGTAGAAAAAGTTTTTAGTGCTCACCCAGATGTGCCATTGTTTGCGGTGAAATTGGATAGAAAACTTAATAAAAAGGGTTATATTTTGCCAGGACTTGGTGATGCTGGTGATCGTATGTTCGGAACCAAGTAATATCTAGGTATTTCGAGCTATGATTTTTGTATTGGAGGATATGTAGGTGCCATTTTAGTAATTATTTTTTGGTAAGGCATTTGCAGAACTCCATTTTTTATATTAGGTCATATAAGTGGTGTAGACAGGTTAAATGAAAAGTCATAATGTAACAGAAAATTTTGATGATGATTTCTTATGGCTTTTTAGTAAAGTTGATCGAGCTGCTGTTTGTTTATCTTTGAATTACCATGTTATTGATCTTACTCCAAAAGCTGAGGCGTTGTTTGCTGTTTTAAAAAAGGAGGTATTAAATAAACCTATCTCCTCATTATTTTTATTTTTAGGCTTAGATATTATTTTTCCTGATGGTAAAAAACATCCTATTATCAAAGCGAGCAATAAAGATATACCTCTTGCGCACAAATCTAATAAAATACTCAACTTAAATTGGGAAATCAGACCAAAGGTTGGGGTAAATGGTGAAGCCGTTGGTTTTATCGTTTATACGGAAGAACGGACAGATGTTGAATATCTATCGCAAGTATACAAAATAGTTGCAAGCAAGGAAGCGCTTACAGAAGGGTCGATGGCTGATTATGCTGAAAGTTTGAGCGCTTATTTAGATAATATAATTGCTAATATGCCTTGTGCCTTATACTGGAAGGATAAAAATAATGTTTTTTTGGGGTGCAATAATAATGCCACCAAATTTTTTGGACTAAATTCTAGGCAAGAAATAATTGGCATGACTAATGAAGATATAGAAAAAAAAGCGGATTGGATTATTCCTCATAAGGCATTGTGGAGAAAAAATACTCTAGAGGTCGTCGCATCTGGAAAGTCAAAACTGAATATTAGAGAGAAGTCGGTTTTAATGCCAAATGGAGATGAGGTTGATTATATTACAAGTTTGGCGCCATTATTTGATCATAAAAATGATGTAATCGGTGTCATTGGTGTTTCTGTTGATATCTCAGATATTAGAAGAGCGGAAAGCCTGCGACTAAAAAAAGAGGTTGCAAAGAAAACATCAAAATATATGAGTACGCTTGTGGGTAATATTGCCCATGAAATAAGAACCCCTTTGGCTATAATTGGGATTAATGCTGATCTATTAAGGATGTTGCCAGTTTTTACTGCTGCTAAAAACGAGGAAAAAAATATCGCAGAAAATCATATTGAAAACATTAAGTATGCTATCAAATCTGCAACCCATATAGTAAATAACATATTAACTATGTTAAGGACTATGTCTTCTCAGGAGTTAACAGAAAACAAATTTCATTCCATATCTATCGCAGAAGATATTCAAAAATTATTGGAAGTATATCCATTTTTGGGTAGTGAAAAATCTTTGGTTAAATTTCAATCTAATAAAATAAAAGACTTTGTTTATTGTGGAGATAGGATTTTAACGCAGCATATACTATTTAATTTAGTTAAGAACTCTTTGCATGCGATTAAAGAAGCAGATAAAGGAAGTATAAGCATAAGTTTTGATGAGGATAAGACTTATAATATTTTGAGATTTACTGATACAGCTCTCGGTATTCCTGTTGATGTTTTGCCTGAGATATTTGAACAATTTGAGACTGGGAAAAAAGATGGTGCTGGTTTAGGGTTAGCTTTTTGTAAGATGGTTATGGAGTCTTACGGTGGTAACATTGCCTGTAAGTCTAAAGAGGGAGAGTTTACTGATTTTATATTGAGCTTCCCCAAGAAAATATCCTCTGGATGTTCATAATAAGCTGAATTTAAAGATAATTTTATTTATATATTATCCTTGAAATAGTTCATATTACCCCCATATAAGTAGTGTTAATAGAAAACTGATCATATTTGGAGAAAAATTATGTCAAAGATTATAGGTATAGATTTAGGTACTACCAATTCATGTGTATCAATTTTAGAGTCAGGTGGTACAGCGCGTGTTATTGAAAATAGCGAGGGGCATCGTACTACACCTTCAATAGTGGCTTTTACTAAGGATGATGAAACAATAGTTGGTGAGCCAGCTAAGAGACAAGCAGTTACCAATCCTAAAAATACTTTTTATGCAGTAAAAAGATTGGTTGGGCGTAAGTTTGACGATGAAGTGGTACAGCGTGATATCAAAATGGTGCCGTATGCGATTGTTAAGGCTGATAATGGTGATGCTTGGATAGAGTCTCATGGTAAAAAGATGGCGCCACCACAAATTTCCGCAGAAGTATTGCTTAAAATGAAAAAAACTGCGGAAAGCTATTTGGGTGAAGAGGTCAAAGAAGCTGTTATTACAGTTCCAGCTTATTTTAATGATTCACAACGTCAGGCGACGAAAGATGCGGGTAGAATTGCTGGATTAGATGTAAAAAGAATTATTAATGAGCCAACTGCAGCAGCCCTTGCTTACGGAATGGATAAAAAGAAAGGAGACGCTAAGATTGCTGTATATGATCTTGGTGGTGGTACCTTTGATATTTCTATTATTGAGATTGCCGAAGTAGATGGTGAGCATCAATTTGAAGTGTTGGCTACTAATGGTGATACTTTCTTAGGTGGTGAAGATATTGACTTACGTATCATAGATTTTCTGGCTGATGAGTTTAAAAAAGAAAGTGGGATTGATGTGCATCAAGATCCTTTAGCATTACAACGTCTTAAAGAGGCGGCTGAAAAAGCTAAGATAGAGCTTTCGTCTACACAGCAAACCGATGTCAATTTACCATATATTACCGCGGATGCGTCTGGTCCTAAACATTTAAATATCCGCATAACCAGAGCCAAATTAGAATCTTTAGTCGAAGATTTGCTTGAAAGAACTATTGCTCCTTGCCGCACTGCAATTAAAGACTCAGGCCTTGATTTTAAAGATATTGATGAGGTTATCTTGGTTGGTGGTCAGACTCGTATGCCGAAAGTGCAGGAAATGGTAAAGAATATTTTTGGTAAGGAGCCTAGACATGATGTTAACCCTGATGAAGCGGTTGCTGTAGGAGCTGCGATTCAAGCTGGAGTTTTGGCTGGTACCGTTAAAGATGTGTTGTTACTTGATGTTACGCCACTTTCACTTGGAATCGAAACTTTGGGTGGAGTAATGACGAAGTTAATAGAGAAAAATACTACGATCCCGACTAAAACTTCTCAAGTGTTTTCAACCGCAGCTGATGGCCAGTCTGCAGTTACTGTTCATGTGTTACAAGGGGAGCGTGATGTTGCATCACACAATAAATCATTAGGAAGATTTGATCTTGTTGATATTGCTCCAGCACCACGAGGGGTGCCACAGGTTGAAGTTACCTTTGATATTGATGCTAATGGTATGCTGCATGTTTCAGCTAAAGATAAAGCTACCGGAAAGACGCAATCGATTGTAATTAAAGCTTCAAGTGGTTTATCTGAAGATGAGATTAAGCGGATGGTGAAGGATGCTGAAGAGAACAAAGAGGCTGATCGTAAGTTCCAAGAGTTAGTAACTGTTCGTAATCATGCCGATAGTATGATCCATGCTACCGAAAAATCCATGAAAGATTTGGGCGATGAGGTTCAAGAGGATGAGAAATCAAAAATTACTACGGCAATTGCTGCTCTTAAAGATGTAATGAATAGTGATGATAAGAGTGTAATTGAAGAAAAAACCAAAGAGTTGCTTGAGGCCTCATCAAAGATGGCGGAAAGAGTATACGCTAAAAAAGGTCAGGAGGCTGGTGCCGAAGCTGGCGCTGGACCAGAAGCTGCTAGTGCTGGAGCATCTGAATCCCAAGCTAATGGCGATGGAGAAAATGTAGTAGATGCAGAGTTTACTGAAGTTAAAGATGATGATAAAAAATAGTTAATGATTGTATAAGTGCGAGTGTTAGAAGTGGCAATCATTTTTTATCGCTGTAAGAAGTAAAGCAACGAAGCAATCCAGGAGCTTTAAAATATTTCTGGGTTGCTTCGTGCGTTTTATATATTCACTAGCAATGAAGTAAAGATAAGATTTAATAAAAACAGGATTTTTAAATGGCAAAGAAAAATTATTACGATATTTTAGGTGTTACCCAAGGTGCTTCTGGTGACGAAATCAAAAAAGCTTATCGCAGGTTAGCGATGAAGTTGC
Source organism: Gammaproteobacteria bacterium (assembly GCA_018814965.1). Taxonomy (GTDB): domain Bacteria; phylum Pseudomonadota; class Gammaproteobacteria; order UBA9339; family UBA9339; genus UBA9339. The sequence goes on along the minus strand of JAHIYS010000098.1, from coordinate 1,434 downwards.
ACCCTGATCGTAATCCAGATAATAAAGATTCTGAAAATAAGTTTAAAGAGGTTCAGGAAGCCTATGCGGTTTTATCTGATGATAAGAAGCGTAAGCTTTATGATCAATTGGGTCCTGATGGATTTGAAAATGTTGCTAAAGGTGGTGGAGCTGGTCCTAGTGGTTTTGGCGGTGGCTTTGATAACGTTGGTGATATTTTTGGTGACATTTTTGGAGATATTTTTGGGAATGCACGTTCTGGAGGAGGTGCTCAAAGAAATAGGCCTGAACGCGGCCATGATTTAATTACGCATGTAAGAATCAGTTTAGAGGATGTGGTGTTTGGTACAACAGCTACGATCAAAGTACCACAAATGATAAATTGTACTGAGTGTGGTGGTACAGGAGCGCGTAAAGGTTCTAAGCCGGAAACATGTAAAACCTGCGGTGGTAATGGACAGGTTTATATTCAGCAAGGTTTCTTTTCTATGCAACAAACTTGTCATGCGTGCCATGGAACAGGTGAAATTATTTCTGATCCTTGTCATAAATGCCATGGTAGAAAACAAGTACAAATTCAAAAAACATTATCGGTCAAAATTCCTGTCGGTGTTGATAACGGCGATAGGGTACGTTTGACCGGAGAGGGTAATGCTGGTACTAAAGGGGCACCTTCAGGGGATCTGTATGTAGAGATCTCTGTTTTGCCGCATAAAATATTTAAACGCGATGGCTTAGATTTATATTGTGACGTTCCGGTAACATTTGTTGGAGCTACGTTGGGCGAAGAGTATGAGATCCCTACATTAGGGGGCAAGGTTAAGCTTAAAGTTCCAGCTGGTACTCAGTCAGGAAAGGTTTTACGGTTATCTGGCAAGGGGATAAAAGGGCTGCATGGTGGTCAAGGGCATCTATTTTGTAAGATTATGGTTGAAACCCCAGTTAATCTTGATAGTGATCAAAAAGAGCTTTTGCGTAAATTTGATGAATTGCTAGCCAAAGACCGTAAGAAGCATAGCCCGATTTCAAAGGGATGGTTTGATGGGGTCAAGGATTTTTTTAGTAAGTTTTCTAAATAAAACATAGAGGTATTTATGGCAAAAAAAATAGTGGTGTCGGCACTAATATTTGCGCTTTTTGGTTGTTCCGATTTAAATCAGAACTCAGGTGTTGCGGAACGAGGATATTGTACTGGATTAAAGCAGCGTTTTTCTAGGGGTACTCAGAATTATAATCGAAATCAATCAATGAATGTTGTGGATCGTACCGATGCAGTCAGAATTGATTATGATAATCACAATTGTGATGCGGTTCTTGATAATTAGTTGACAAAATCATGGAATTTGAAAAGTTAGTTTTTGAGTTATAGGTCGCGTTTTCTTTTTTCAGGAGCAGGATTTTCTATTATTAGTTTATGAGCTATAAAAAAGACAGCTCCAATTCCCATGATTAAAG
>JAHIYS010000097.1 GCA_018814965.1 Gammaproteobacteria bacterium | reverse complement strand
TTTTCTGGATACCGGCTTTCGCCGGTACGACAAGAAAGACTGAGTTCAGTAGGCTTAAAATGTCCAATTATATCTTATTGATTTTGTGTGTAATAGGATTTAGCGCTTCTTATCTTAAGCTATTCTTAATAATTGCCTGCTATAATTTGTAATGAAAGGTTATTCCAAGTAATTAAACTATTTGAAGGAGTACAAAACATGAAAAACAATATTGTAGGTCTTAGCCAAGCAGAGATCAATTGTATTAACGGTGGTTCTAAGGATCCTTTTCCTCTTTTGGCTCCTAAATGTGATCCTAGCGACCCAGCATGCCAAGAAAAAATTCGTCGTTATAGAAAGCCTCAGATGCAATGGGCTTGTAAGAAGGATATTGTAAAAGTTGGTCCAGTAAAAAATTCATAAGAAAGCGGGTCAGGTCCTGAATTTAGGACCTGACCCCTTGTTATTTAAAATGGACATTCTACAAAATTGAACACCATCCCCCACCTTGATTATTAGGATTTTGATTATTAGGAGTCTGTGGTTTGCAAGAGAAATTTATCTGGTTATATCTATAAACTGATGAGCCAATGACATCGCAACACCTTTGTTCACAATCTTTCGGTGTATTCTGTTCGGTTATTTCGCTTGTTAATACGTTAGCACCCAGCTTGTAAGAGGGGTGACCTAAAAAATCAGCGGTTGACATGCTGAATTGTTGAACATCTTTACAGACACATGTATCGCCGCCACTAATATTTTTTATTTCATGACTTTTTAGTAGATGTATTTTGGAATTATTGCGCTCATTTAATCCAAGTGTTTTGTCGGCTTATTTTTTCATTTTATCTCCAATTGTTTTTTTAAATGTTTTATGTTTATAAATCAACTATATTGAAAGCCATGTATAATACTATAAGATTATTAAGGAAATATTAAATACTTGTATTAAAAAATATCGCATCTATCATATTGATTATATTGGCAATAAACTTAGGCGTTGATAGTCTTAATCTATTCTTAATAATTGCTAGCTATAATTTATAATGAAAGATGATTATGAGCGGTTAACTTTAGGAGAATATAAGATATGAAAAATACCATAGCAAATCTTAATCAAGCTGAACTTAATTACATTGCTGGTGGTTCTAAAGAATTTTTTCCAATTCCAAGTCCAGATTGTAATAAGAGCGAGCCAGCTTGCCAAGAAGAAATTAATCGTTATAAAAAGCTCCAGTTTCAATGGGCTGGTAAAATGGATAAGCCAAAATTTGATCAAGTAAAAAAGTCATAAAAAAAGTGGGTCAGGTTCTGAATTCAGGACCTGACCGCTTGTCATTCTTATTCAAACTTCGAAGTGATCGGATATCTACGTTCCCGGCCAAAAGCGCGCGTGGTGATTTTGATTCCAGGCGGTGCTTGGCGCCGTTTGTATTCGTTGTGATTTACCATTCGTATTATTTTAGCAACAATATCTTTTTTAAAACCAGCTGCGACTATTTTGTCAAGAGGTTGGTTAAGCTCAATATACTTTTCTAAGATTTTATCTAAAACTGAATAAGGAGGTAGATCATCAGAATCTTTTTGGTTTTTAGCTAATTCCGCTGTTGGTGCTCGAGTGATCGCTAGTTTTGGAATTGCGGAAGAAATTTTATTACGATATTGAGCAAGTTTGTATACAAGTGTTTTAGGAACATCTTTTAAGACACAAAATCCCCCAACCATATCACCATAAAGAGTGGCATAACCAACCGCCATCTCGCTTTTATTGCCGGTTGATAAGACAATTGATCCTTTCTCATTTGAAAAACCCATAAGCATAGTGCCGCGGCAACGTGCTTGGAGATTTTGCGTGGTAGTATTTTTTAATTTTCTAGGCCAGGTTTTGGGCAAACCATTTAAAAAAGATTTAAATATCGGCTCAATAGAGATTGATGAATATTTTACTCCTAAAATCTTAGCCTGTTCTTTGGTGATTTTAGTGCTTACGTCACTTGAATATCGTGATGGTAAATAAAGTGTTTCAACTCTATCTTTTCCCAAAGCGTCAACTGCAATCGCCAAAGTTAAAGCTGAATCTATCCCTCCAGAAACGCCAATGATAACCCCTTTGAAATTATTTTTTTCGATATAATCTCTAACCCCTAAGACCAAGGCTTGGTACACTAGTTCTACATGGCTATTTAAAGGCGTGAGAGTTTTAGGATTGGGATTTGGTTTTTTATTGGCTAACGCAATATCTATAGCCATTAAGTCCTCGCTAAAGAATAAAGCTCGTTGAGTGATCTTGCCTTTAGCATTTACAACTAAAGAGCCACCATCAAAAACAAGCTCATCTTGGCCGCCAACGGAATTAACATAGATAATTGGTAGCCCACTTTCTTTAGTGCGGCGAGATAATATCTGTTCGCGTAACATTGGTTTTTGTATATCAAAAGGGGAGGCATTAATGCTTATAATTAATTCTGCTCGCATTTTTTTAGCAGCAATGACAGGTTCCTTTGACCACAAGTCTTCGCAGATTGTTATGGCGGTTTTGATCCCCTTAATTTTTATCGCGCATGTTTTTGTACCAGCGGTGAAGTAACGTTTTTCATCAAACACCCCATGATTTGGTAATATTTGTTTATGGTATTTGGCAATAATTTTTCCATTGTATATAACTACCGCTGTATTAAAACATTGATTTTTTTCTTTTGTGGGTAATCCTAAAATAAGGTAAATATTTTTTATTTCGGTACGAATTTGATTTAAAGCGGTTTGAGTTTGTTTATACAACTCCTGCCGTAGCAGCAGATCTTCCGGTGGGTAACCGGTTAAAGCCATTTCAGGAAATACCACGACATCTGATTTTTGTTTATCACGAGCGTAAATGGCGCTTGCTATAATTTTTGCTGTATTGTCTTTGATGTCGCCAACAGTGGTATTAATCTGGGCGGCACTAATGCGTAGGTTACTTTTCATAGGGTTATCTTAGCATAAAGATAAAAATTTTCCGAATACTAGTGTTTGGTTTAGGATTATGAGCCTACTAAAATCCGAATTAAATTTACTAAAAGTGTTTTACCTAGAATGGTTATATTTTGTGGGGCGTCGCGAACCATAGATGGTAAGGAGCGCGAGGACAGGAGTCCGTCCCCCAAAACATAACCATTCTAGGTAAAACACTCTATGGGGGTTATTTTAAGCTTGTTTTTCAGTTTTCAGCGATTCGATTATCCTAAATTTAGCATAGAATTATGGGGTGCACCCTTGCCGTGTTTGTTTGCGGGCGCTATGAACCAGGGATGGTGAATGCGAG
>JAHIYS010000096.1 GCA_018814965.1 Gammaproteobacteria bacterium | reverse complement strand
TGTATTTTTAAATCGATTATATATGGAAAATTCCTCAACTATCTCTTGAACGAAGGCAGAAGTAAGCATCTTGATCGCCATATCTTTTTCGATTCCTCGTGAACGCAAATAAAACAAAGCATTCTGATCTAGTTGCCCCACGGTTGCCCCATGAGTACAAATAACCTCATCAACATAAACCTCTAACTCTGGAGAGGTATTGGCCGTAGCTGATTGCGAAAGAAGCAAATTCCTATTAGTTACATGAGTCTCTGTTTTAACCGCTCCAGGATGTACGATAACTCTGCAATCAAAGTCACTAACAGCCTGATCATCAACTATACCTTTGGATAAAACATTACTAGTACAATTTTCTCCCAGATGCTCGATGCGTATCTGATGAGTCATATTTTGATGACCACACGGCATACTTATCCCCTTTATATCGTATGAAGCGCCATCTCCAGCAAACTTTACGTATAACATATCCTTTGCAACTTTGGCACCTTTACTAATAAAACTACTAATAATTTTGCTCTTTGAAGATTGATTAATGATAGTTTTTATCTGGCAGGTCGATTGATGAACATTCTCAAACTGCAATTTATAATGAACTATTTCACTACCGGTTCCTGAATTAATATTAATCTCAACATTACTTATATAGGGGTCACCCTCTACGCTTGCATGCTCTTCTATAATAGTGGTATAACTATTTTCTTCTGCAACTATATTAAATACACTGTGACAGTTTTGTGAAGTAAGAAATAGTAAATGGATCGGATTTTCAGTTTTAGTATTTTGGGGTATCTTTAATGTTTGGTTGTTAACTATCAGGTTTGCTTGGTCTGACAACTGGGGCTGATAAACACCATCTAAAACCACCAAGGTATTTGCCCCTGGAAGTTTGAATGTATCAGCAATATAATTTTTATTTATAGTAGGCATTGGATGGGCATTATAGCCAAGATAGATTACATGAGTCTAGAGCCTTGCAAACTTGCAAAAAAAACCGCTCTTACTTTGAGGAAGAAAAAACTGACCCTTGCGGTTGCAGAATCATGCACCGGTGGCTTGCTTGCCGCCACCATTACGGCCATTTCAGGAAGCTCAACATATTTTGAGCGCGGTTTTGTTGTCTATAGCAATATTGCGAAACAAGAAATTTTAGGAGTAAAAACAACAACTTTAAAAAAATATGGGGCAGTAAGTGAAAAAGTTGCCAAAGAAATGGCTTTGGGGACACTAAAACATAGCCATGCCGACATAAGCATTGCTATCACTGGGATCGCTGGCCCAACTGGAGCATCTAAAAATAAACCGATTGGCACAGTTTGCTTCGCATTATCTTACCTAGAACTCCCCATAAAAACTGTTACAATGCATTTTAAAGGCCAAAGGAACCTTGTAAGAACACAGGCCGTAACGTTTGCACTTAAAATGCTATTACAGACACTAGAATCATTAAACTAAAAATTTATTTATGAAAAAACATTCTGCATCTAAAATACTTTGGATATCTTTGTCTTTTATCGGCTTATTTTTTTATGATGCTTGTTACCTTAATTTAGCTCTTGCTAACCCTGAGATTGCTGCAGACCCTGTAAAATTAGAACCCGATAGCACTATCGCTCCAAATGAGACCCAAAAAAAATATCTAGCATCTATGCTAGCTTGCAGAGGCATTAGAAAAGCCCATACTACAAAAAAAGTTGTGGCCTTAACTTTTGATGATGGTCCCAGCAAAAAATACACCAGCGAGATTTTTGAAATCCTTAGGATTAATAATATCAAAGCTACCTTTTTCGTTGTCGGTAAAAATGCTGCTGAATACCCCAAGGTAATCAAAGAAGCTTACCAAGATGGCAATATTATTGGTAATCACACCTACTCTCACTCCAATCTATCCCGCCTTGATGGCGAAGATATTGATTTTGAATTAAGCAAAAATAGTAATATAATTCATAAACTAATAGGGGTATACCCAACTTTTTTTCGCCCTCCTTATGGGATATGCTCTGACAAGTCGAGGAGAGTGGCAAAAAATCTTGGATTGAAAACTATAATGTGGAACGATATGGTTGATGATTATCATGTAAACCGCACTACACCTGAGAAAATAGCTTCTGAAATCATAGAATTAGTAACGCCTGGAGCAATAATTGGTCTACATGATGGCGGTGGTAACCGGGGAAAAACAGTTGCAGCATTACCAATTATAATTGCCTCCCTAAAAAATCAAGGCTATCTGTTTTTATCTTTATCAGAGCTATTAGATATTCCAGCATATATTTCCCCACGCAATGAACCGGTTACCCACTGATTGTAATACAAAAAATCTAGATCTATCGACCAAGCATCGCTTGATCACCCTTTAAAATTAGCTTGCTAGATAATCCATTGAGATTGCTTCGCCTTCGGCTCGCAATGACGCTTCTGTTGAAATGGTGAGACTGATAAATCTGATGTTTTTGCCAGCTTCAACTACCTTAGTTCGGATTGCAACAACCCCATTATGGTGACTCCTAGATTACAAAAATCAACATCAAGTAATATAAAAAACACGGTTATTCTTTATTTGATTTTATGGCACAATAGTATTACCTTGGTATTTTGAAAAATTGAGACTTTACTATGGATGACAATCGCAAAAAAGCATTAGCAGCAGCGCTATCACAAATTGATAAACAATTCGGCAAAGGCTCCGTAATGTGCCTTGGTGAATATGAAGCAACTAAAGATATTGAAACAGTTTCCACTGGCTCTTTAGGCTTAGATATTGCCTTAGGTATTGGCGGATTACCACGGGGACGAGTAGTAGAAATTTATGGCCCAGAATCATCCGGAAAAACCACTTTAACCTTACATGTTATCGCTGAAATTCAAAAATTAGGCGGAACCGCTGCTTTTATTGATGCCGAGCATGCTCTAGACCCAACTTACGCTGAAAAATTAGGAGTAAAAGTAACCGATTTATTGATCTCACAACCTGATACTGGCGAACAAGCATTAGAAATTGCAGATATGCTAGTGCGTTCAAGCGCTGTAGATATCGTCGTTATTGACTCTGTTGCTGCCTTAACTCCTAAAGCTGAAATTGAGGGAGAGATGGGAGATCAACATATGGGTCTACAAGCTCGCCTTATGTCTCAAGCATTACGCAAACTAACTGCAAACATTAAACGCTCTAATACACTAGTAATATTTATCAATCAAATCCGCATGAAAATTGGGGTTATGTTTGGTAATCCAGAAACCACCACCGGCGGAAACGCTTTAAAATTTTATTCCTCAGTACGCTTAGATATTCGTCGTATTGGTGCAATTAAAAGGGGTGATGAAATAATTGGCAACGAAACTAGAGTAAAGGTAGTAAAAAATAAAGTGGCTCCTCCATTTAAGGTTACCGAATTTGAAATAATTTACTCCCAAGGGATTTCACGTGAAGGAGAAGTTATCGAGCTTGGAGTATTACATGGAATGGTTAATAAATCTGGAGCATGGTACGACTATAAAGGGAAGCATTTGGGACAAGGAAAAGAAAATGCCCGTGAATTTCTAAGAGAAAATCGTGATATAGCAATAGAAATAGAGGGACTATTACGAACAAAATTATTACCCAAAACAAAAGTAGCGGAGAAAGAAACAGGAGTAGAAAAAGAACTAGAACCTAAAAAAGGGAAAAAATAGCGGAAATGTCCTCTAAGATTCGCTCTTATACACTTAGTTTATTGGCTCGGCGTGAACACTCTAAACTTGAACTGCAACAAAAACTAAGCAAAAAAGAATTTGCTGCCGGGGATATCGCAAATACGATACGAGATTTAGCGAACCAAGGATTACAAAGTGATGATCGCTTTATAGAGGGCTATATAAGCATGCGTTCTAGGCGCGGTTTTGGACCCATTCGCATTAGAGCAGAACTACACGAACGCGGAATAGATAAAGAAAAGAGCGAGCAATTTTTAGACCAAAATGATCCATCTTGGTTTGAGTTGGCGCAAACTGTTTGTTACAAAAAATTTGGTAAAACCGCACCTTGCGAATTGCCAGAAAAAATGAAACAAATAAAGTATTTATATTATAAAGGGTTCACCACCGACCACATAAAAAGACTTTTTAAATATGAGTTGGTTGGGACTGTTTCG